>NZ_JASATW010000016.1:8557-136950 GCF_030405905.1 Sphaerothrix gracilis Ecp01 | reverse complement strand
TATCTCCATCACCTGATCCAGATAGCCCTCAGCTCTGTGATCCAAGACGTAATCTGCTCCCTGCTCCGTCACGAGTTGCCGCCCCGCCGGTGAGCCACCTGTGCCGATGACTCTTAAGCCTCGGCTCTTGGCTAGCTGAACGGCTGCCAGCCCCACGCTGCCAGTGGCTCCATGAACTAGCACCGTCTCTCCCGGCTGCGCCTGCCCTTTGTGGAATAGGGCGCGGTACGCCGTTGAATAGGGCACGAAAATGGCTGCTCCTGACGGAAAACTAATCGCTCCTGGCAGAGGATACACCTGATCGGCTGCGTAGAGCGCCTGCTGAGCGTAGGTACCGCTGAGAGGCCAGCCGCCATAAACGCGATTGCCCACCTGCCACTGAGTCACCTCTGGGCCTATCGCCAAAATCGTTCCGGTCCCGTCGATTCCCGGCGTATAGGGCAAATCGGGCTTGCGGGCGTAGGTGCCTGCCCGAATGTAGGTATCGACCGGATTGACGCCAGCAGCTTCGATCGCTACCACTACTTGCCCCACCGCAGGTTGCAAATTGTTAACGGTTGCTAACTGCATCACCGTGGGGTCGCCAAACTGATGCACCTGAATCGCCTGCATAGAACCGCCTGACTCTGCTAAACCTGTGTCTCAAGCTTAGGTCAAAGTTTGTCAGCCAACGCAGCTAGTCGGGGAACATTCTGACCTGATTTTATAGACTCAATAGATAGAGGCAATTGCTAACAAAAGGACATCGGATATGACTACTCAGAGGCCACGCTATCAAAAACTGTTTAATCAAGTCCTCGGATCCGGACTGCTGGGAGTGCTGGCAGCAACAGGCTTCATCGTGCCAGTTCAAGCGCAGACGACTGAACCGCAGGAATCTACGGTTGACTCTTCTCCCCGATTTGAGTGTCAGGTTGAGAATGGTCAGTACACCGTGATGTATCGGCCCTCGACCCAGCCCGATCAGGCTTATCCCTGGGCAGTGCCCGAAGCGATGGGCGACAACTGGCCTGCTGAGCGCCGCTGCAATGTGATTAGCGATCGCCTAGAGTTTTATCGTCCCGATGGTCTGCTAGAGCTGCGCACCGATCGGCTCAACGGCTATGACATTGTCTGCGTCACCACTGAGCAAGACAACTCCTGCCGCATTGTCTTCACAGTCCCGCCCGGACAGGATGCCGTTCTAACCCGCGATCGCGTTTTTGATAATCTGGTGGCTGCCGATCAGGGAGAATCCACCAGCGCTATCAATACTTTTACCGGCCAAAACGACAATATTTTGGGGCAAATCGAAGCTGCCCTAGGCGGGAGCGGACTTAATCGCCGCCGCAGCGGTGGTATCAATCTGCAGCCATTCTTAGATAGCGTCGATGGCGGCACGGGCACCCAGCTCAGACCGACGACGATTACCCCAGGGCGACGACTCAACCCAAATCGCTTTTAGCCCTGCCATTCATCGGCAAAAATGCTGGTAACGGCGATCGCAATGCGGCTTAAGTCTTCATCTAGTAACGGTGGCCACTCTGTTCCCGCCCGCTTCCCCGCTTCAAAGGCGCGGCGGCTTTCGTGGGCCAAACAGAAGAGGGCGTAGGCCAATTTGCGATCGATCTGCTGGGCCGATCGCAGTCCTTCAAAAATGGCTTTGAGGGCTAAGAGGAGGGACGTGACCTGACCGGGAATCGGCGCTTCTCGACGTTGAAGCTGCTGCAAAAAAGTATCTGACTTATCGGGTGCTGGCAGTGCCTGATTCACCACGAACTGACGTGCGGTTGTAAAGTCCATGCGCTTAAAGGCCCATATCTAAAAACTGAGTTGTCATCGCCGAAGACCTTTGAGGGAACCCTGTAACTGCACCCGTTTCAGCAAAAGCGATCGCGAGTTTACAAACACTTCATGATTTCATGGTGTTCAAAAGAGGGCAAACTCGCCACACTGGGTTGGTAATACAGCTAGCGTACAGCTTTTGTGACCGGGTTGATTGCGACTAACTGGCATGAGCTATATGACCCCAACAACTATCAATCAGGTTCCTTTTGTAGACCTATCCAGCCAGCATCAGCCCGTTCAGGCCGAGATTATGGCGGCTGTGCAAGCTGTACTGACTCAGGGAGATTTTATCTTAGGCAAAGCTTTAAGCGAGTTTGAGGCAGATTTTGCTGCGGCCTGCGGGGTGAGCCACGGCGTCGGTGTTGCCTGCGGTACGGATGCCATTGCGCTAGGGCTACAGGCCTGCGGTGTGGGAGCCGGGGACGAAGTGATTTTACCGGCCAATACCTTCATCGCCACGCTGATGGGGATTCTGCGCACCGGGGCTAAGCCCGTTTTTGTGGACTGCGATCCGGCGACAGCGCTAATCGATCTGGCGGCGGCGGCGGCGGCGATTACCCCCCAGACGAAAGCGATCGTTCCCGTACACCTCTACGGGCAAATGGTGTCGCCCAGGGGACTACAGCAGCTAGCCCAGCAGCATGGGCTAATCGTCTTTGAAGATGCGGCTCAGGCGCATTTAGCTGAGCGAGAAGGCGATCGCGCTGGCTCAGTGGGCACAGCAGCGGCTTTTAGCTTCTATCCCAGCAAGAACTTAGGTGCCCTCGGCGATGGCGGGATGCTGGTGACTTCGACGGCGGCGATCGCCCAAACCACCCGTTCGCTCAGAAACTACGGCGCTACGCGCAAATACGTCCATACTGAAGCAGGCGGTACTAACAGCCGTTTAGACACGCTGCAGGCAGCCGCTTTGCAAATCAAGCTCCCCTATCTCTCTAGCTGGAATCAGGCCCGCTATCAGGCCGCCCAGTATTATGATCAGCGTTTAGAGGGTCTACGAGATTTCGGCGTCTTGCCTTTGACTAACCAGGCAGGCAGCGGCCACGTCTATCATCTCTATGTGATTCGACTCAGCCCCGCGATCGATCGCCCTCAGCTTCAAAGAGATTTACAAACACAGGGTATTCAAACCGGAATTCACTATCCTATTCCCTGTCACCTCCAGCCCGCCTTTGAATTTTTAGGCCATCAGTCAGGGGAGTTCCCCCAGGCTGAACGCCTCTGCGACGAAATCCTGTCTTTGCCCCTGTATCCGGGCCTTACCCAGGCTCAAATCGATTACGTTGTCGAAACCTTACAGCGTCAGCTTAAACTGAATCAGTCTGTTTCGCGTCAGCCCCTCAACGCCAACCCCTGAAGGAGAACGGCATGTTAGCCAATCGTCACGTCAAGCACCTAGAACGCCACCCTCTAGAAATTGCCCTGTTGGTGCTGCTAGCAGTTCTCTATGTGCCGCTGCTGCTGCACTGGGTAGATGGCTGGCTGAACAAATCCATCAGCATTCAGCACGAATATTTCAGTCACGGTTTGATTGGACTGCCCTTTGCTGCCTACATCACCTGGGAAAAACGCCAGCAGTGGCAGCAGCTCACCTCTCAAATGCATCCGGTGGGGTTGATTTTAATGGGCATGGCAGCGGTTTTCTATCTCAGTGGCCTCAGCGACTGGATGAATTTTTCTTTGCCGCTCCTGCTGACAGGTATTTGTGTGGTGCTGAAAGGCTGGCCGGGGCTGCGGCTGCAGGCTTTTCCGCTCTTGCTGGTGGCCCTGGCAACGCCTTCTCAGCTTCCCTACCTAATTGAGCCTTACATCCTGCCCTTGCAGCGCTTCATTGCCGGGGCGGCTGGCTTCTTGCTGATTCAGTTTGGGATTGACGTAGATGTCAATCAAATTTATCTGTTAGTCAACGAGCAGCCGGTTGAAGTAGCGCCTCACTGTGCGGGACTAAAAATGCTGTTTACCAGTCTTTATGTCGGGTTGATGCTGCTCTACTGGACTGGGGTTTGGCGATCGCGGTTGCAGACAGGGATTTTCTTAAGCGCTACTGTGGCTCTGAGCGTAGTGGGCAATATTGTGCGCAACACGCTGCTGAGCTTTTTTCACGGCACCGGCCAAAGAGGAGCCTTTGAATGGCTGCATGATAGCTGGGGGGGAGATATTTACTCAGCCATTATGCTGTTTTTGCTAGTTGTCCTGATTCGGGCTATCCAGCAGTATGTGCCTCCCACATTAGCGCTGCAAATTGACCACGATTCTAATGTCTAGCGTCTGCACCCACAGGGTGAACCAAGTCCATGATGGCTTTGAAACTTCCGCCTCGATTGACTAAAGGACTGATTGTGGCTGTTCTAGCCATTTTGGCGGCGATCGCGGCTCTGCCGAACTACTTTACGGGCAGTTGGCCTTGGACGCGCCCGCCGGAGGTGGCGCAGATTGATCAGCTCAAGGCACTTTCAGCTCAAACATTAGCCGTTCCGGGTTGGCAAGTGGCTGACTCGCGAGAAATCGCCATCAGCGGTCATGACTGGCTCGTCATGGAGTTGCAGCCCCAAGCGCCGTCAGCGCCGCTCACCTCGGCCACGCTGCTGCTGCGCCCCCAACCCTGGCACGACAATCAGCCAGAGGTAGAGTGGCTTGATTTGGCCGGATCTCAGGACTGGCAAATGGAGACACCTCGGCAGGTACGGTTTGCATCGGCAGCGACTGAAGGCAATCCCGTCAAGGCTCGCTTCTTTAGGGGACGAAATGAGCGCGGTACCTTCGCCGTGATGCAGTGGTACGCTTGGAGCGATGGCGGCCATCATTCACCTAGCCGCTGGTTCATTGCCGATCAGATGACGCAGTGGCGCGATCGCCAGCGACTTCCCTGGATTGCCGTATGCCTGCTAACGTCGATGGAACCCCTCAGTTCACTCGCGCCCTATGAGGCTGCCTTAAGCGATTTGGCTAGTCAAATCCAGGCTAACCTACAGACAGGCCCGCTAACCCTGATTGAGTAATGCTTTCCCGGAACTTCGGCTCAGCCCTAGCGTCTCTTGCTTATTGAGCCAATCGCCGATTTTGGCTAGCCTAACTTAGCTACTAACCCCTTTAACTGTCATCGTCACTGTGTCCTTTTCCTGCCAGCTTCAGTCATCTCAGTCTTGGTTTTCTCGGTGGCGGTTTCTGCCGCTGCAGCGCCCACTGGCTGCCGCCCCGCTAACGTTGGGGCTGCTGCTGTGGCTCAGCCCGCTAGCTCAAGCGCCAGGATGGACACAACCTGCTGCCGGGGAGGCTGACACGCTGCCTGAGTTTGATTGGGAAACCAATCAGATTCCGCCCAGCGGACTTCCGCCGGCGCTGCCGTCGCCACCTAGCTTTCCCGTCCCGATTGAAACCGTGCCTCCGGTGTTGACGCCTGATCTGCGCGATCGCTTTCTGGGCTTGCCGACTGAGCCTGATTTTGATATCTATCGGCTCGGCCCTGGTGACGCTATTTTCGTCAGCGTACAGCGTTTTGGCGATCTCAGCTTTGAGGCAACGCTCGATCTGCAGGGCAATGTGGTTGTGCCGCTGGTGGGTGCCGTTTCGCTGGAGGGCCTGACCTTAGAACAGGCTGAAGCGAAAATTCGTAGCCTCTACGATCAATATGTGGTGGATCCAGATGTTTCCCTCACCCTGGTAGCCCAGCGCTCCGTCGAAGTGACCGTGCTGGGAGAAGTGGTCAGACCCGGTTTCTATCCGCTGCCAGCCCCCACCGTTTCAACTGCCTTACTGGCTTCAGGCGGCGCTACGGGTACGGCTGACCTACGGGCAGTACAGATTCAGCGGCAGCTGCCTGAGGGACAGACCATTGAGGAAACCATAGATTTGTTTACACCCCTTCTGCAGGGAAAAGCGCTGCCCGACTTGCGGCTAGACGATGGCGATGTCGTTTTTATTCCGCGACTAGATCCCAGCGAACTAGATGAATATGATCGCTATTTGGTGTCACGCTCAACCCTAGCCCAGCCCCAGGTTTCCATCCGGGCGCTGACCTACTCCACTAACGGCGGCGCTTTAAGAACCGTGGAGTTGCCCAACGGTAGCCGTTTCTTGGATGCTATTACCACCATTGGCGTCAACGCAGATAGAAACGCGCTGCGAGATGTGGGGCTGATTCGCTTTGATCCAGAGCTGGGTAAAGCGGTGACGCTGCGATTGAACACTTACGAGGCGCTAGACGGCGATCTTTCTCAAAATCCGCCTCTGGAAACCAACGATGTCATCATCGTCAATCGTAATCTGGTATCCCGTATTACCTACGCCTTCAACACGTTTACCCAGCCTTTCAGAGATGTCCTAGGCTTTTTGCTATTCTTTGAATCTATTTCCGATGCTGCCACTAATCTGTTTGGCCCAGGAAGCAACTAGAATATTTGTCATAATGAAGCAGTTCCAGAAAATTCGGCTGAGCGATCGCGCCTAGTAAAGCTATGATGCCGACCTTCTTCAAACGCTATCTGATTGCTATCAACCGCTACAAGTGGGCGGGTCTAGCTGGTTTTTTGGCCATTTTGGGCGCTTCCGGAGTTGTGGCCCTGCAGCCACCGCCGCCGCAAGAGTATGTCGCAGAAGGGGCACTGATTGAAAATGCGCCCATTTTGACCTTCACGGCGACAGGTAGTGAAATTCAGGCCAGCGGTCAGAGCATTTTTAATAAAGATGTTTTGCTAGCTGATATTCTGCTGCAGCAGGTAGCCGATCGCCTAGAAGAGCAAGGCATGGAAGTGTCGCTCAGGCAGCTACGGCAGCAAACAGATATTAAGGTAAGCGAAGCTGAAAATGACGATACCAGTCGGCGCAGCGTCGCAGTTCGCTACATTTCCCAGCAGCCGGAAGAGGCCGAGGCTGCTTTGAGCCTGCTGTTTGAGGGGATGGTTGAGTTCAGCCGCTTCAACAATAAAGCGCGTTTACGCAGCATTATTGAGGCGTTAAATGAGCGTCTGCCTGAAGTCGAATCCGAATTGCGCAATGCTGAGCAGGCGCTAGAGCGCTATGACCGAATTGAAGGCCCGGCGATTCAGGCTTCTTTAGACGGTTCTCTGTTGGGCGCTATTTCGGCCAGTCAGGCACAGCGGCGCCAAAATCAGGTGCAGCTAGCCAGCATTGATGCTCAAATGCGGAGCCTGCAGTCCCGGCTAGGAATGACGCCAGAGCAGGCTTATGCCTCGTCGGCTCTCAGCGCTGACCCCATCATTGCCGACCTGAGAGCCAAAATCTACAGCACCGAGTCGCAAATGGAGCTGCTCTCGGCTCAGCTACGTCCGGCCCACCCGACAATGGTGGAGCTACGGCAGCAGCAGGATGCTTATATTCAACTCCTGCGGGAGCGAGCCAGCGAGATTATTGGCGGCGGTTCCTTAGCGCCTCTGCCCAGCGGCACTGAAGTGCGCCAAGACAGCAGCCTCGATCCGGCAAGAGCCGCTCTAGCCAACCAGCTTGTGGTGCTGCAGACCCAGCAGGAAACCGTGCAGCAGCAGCAGGAAACTTTGTCTCAATCAGAGCAAGAGCTGCGTCAACAGTACGCCAGCATTCCCAATAAGCAGCTAGAGCGAGAGCGCTTAGCTCAACAGGTTGCCGTCAAGAAGGCACTCTACGAGCAGATCCAGGCCAAGCGAATTGATGCAGAAGCGGCTGAGGCTGAGACGGTCAGCAGCCTGACCGTTTCTAAGCCGCCGTTAGTGAAACCTATAGAGATAGAAGCCACTAACGCCCTTGTGATTTTGGCGGTGGGCGGTCTGATTGGCCTGGTGACCGGGGGCGCGATCATTTATCTGCTTGACATGCTAGATAGCACCGTCCGCACCCACGAGGAGCTAGAGAATGCTCTGCGCGACCAGGAAGTGCCGATTCTCAGCGTCATCCCTACCCTATCGGTTCGCTCAGCTAGGGCGCTGCCGCTGATGCTGCAGCCGGACTCTCCCTACGAAGAAATTTACGAGCGCTTCCGCAGCAATATTCAGCTAGCGGCTGCTCAGTCAGTTAACACCAAGCAGCCCAAGGTGATTCTAATTACCAGTACCAAAGGCGGTGAAGGCAAAACCGTCAGCGCCTACAATTTGGCGATCGCTTCGGCGCGGGCTGGCAAACGGACGCTACTGATCGAAGCCGACCTGCGCTCCGCCTCCCAAGCAGAGCAGCTGGGGGTAACGCCAGAGCGGCAGGCTACCATCGAACCGCTGCGCTATTACGGTGGCAAGCTGGGAGACAATATTCGCTTAGTGCCCGGTATCGAAAATTTATATATTTCGCCTAGTCCGGGGCCTCAGCGACAGGCCGCCGCCGTTCTAGAATCTAGCGAGATGCGCCGTTTCTTTGAGGATGCTCGCGTCCGCTTTGACATGGTGATTTTAGATGCGCCAGCGCTAAGCCATAACAATGACGCCATGATTTTGGAGTCGCAAACAGATGGGCTGATTTTAGTAACACGGCCCAATAATACTGAGAAAACAGTGCTGCTGGCAGCCTTAGAACAGCTTGAAGAATCTGAAACGGTGCGGCTGCTAGGCGCTATTGTCAACGGGGCGGAAATTCCGATCGCGGCAGCAGAGGAGTGGATGGATCTGCCCATCGAAGATGACATAGAACCGGAACCGGAACCGGAATATGCCTTCCCGGCCCGTTCCATTGATTTCTAGCCTGGGAGCTAAAGGCTTCGGCTAAAATGAGAGGCAGCGTTTCTACGGGAGAATTGAGCTTGCCAACGTTAGGGGTCAATATCGATCACATTGCCACTATTCGTCAGGCCCGGCGCACGGTAGAACCCGATCCGGTGGCAGCAGCGGCTTTGGCGGAATTGGCGGGAGCAGATGGTATCACGGTTCATCTCCGAGAAGATCGGCGACACATTCAAGATCGGGACGTGAAGCTGCTGCGGCAGACAGTCCGCACCCACCTAAACTTAGAAATGGCGGCCACCGACGAAATGGTGCAAATTGCCCTATCGCTTGAGCCGGACTATGTGACCTTAGTGCCGGAGCGCCGGGAAGAAGTTACCACTGAAGGGGGGCTGGATATTGCCGGGCAAGCTGAGCGCATGGGCAATGTGGTTAAGACGCTGCAGGCGGCAGGCATTCCGGTTAGCTTGTTTATCGATGCCGATCCGGAGCAAATTCAAGCTTCTGCAGCGACTTCAGCGCAGTTTGTTGAACTGCATACCGGGCGCTATGCCGAAGCTAAGACGGAGACAGCGCGGGCTTCTGAGCTACAGATGCTGGAACAGGGCTGTCAGCAGGCGATCGCGGCTGGGCTGCGCGTCAACGCTGGACACGGCCTAACCTATTGGAACACCTATCCGGTGGCCTGCTTAACGGGTATGGAAGAACTCAATATTGGTCACACAATTATTAGCCGAGCGGCTTTAGTCGGTATAGAGCGGGCTGTCCGCGAAATGAAGCAGGTCATTCGCGGAGAGTTTTGAATTATTATCAGGCGCGACAAGAGAGCACTCAAGCTGGTTTATTGGTTATATAGTTGAAGACTTACAAGAAAAACCCACGGCTATGACGACCTATTACTTTGCGGCTGCTAGTCAGCGCTTTTTACTAGAGGAAGAGCCTTTTGACGAAGTGATTAAAGAGCGCATCCGGCACTATCAGGAACAGGAAAAAGAAAAAGATTTTTGGCTGATCGTGCAGCCCGCTTTTTTAGAGGCTCCGGAGCTAGCTGAGGTAAAAGCCAAGTGCCCACAGCCAGCAGCAGCAGTGGTTTCTACCAATCCGACCTTTATCACCTGGCTGAAACTGCGGCTGGAATACATCGCTACTGGCGAGTTTGAAGCACCTTCTGACACCATTCCCGATCCGCTGGCTTCCCTGACGACCGCTAGCTGATGCAGTATTGTTGTGCGGAGGTTTGTATGAATCGCAAATTTGGTATTGGGTCGGCAATGTTGCTGGCAGCTCTTGGTTTGGCTGGCAGCCCGGCGATCGCTCAGACTGAGTTTCCCCCTTGCCCGCCTCCTAGCGCCAGCGAATATTTGCTGCTGGTGCGAGGCGAAACTTCTGAGGTACGCGATCGCATTCAGGCAGAACTGCCAGCTAGCAGTACCGCAATGGTCTGCAACTACCTCAATGACGTGGTGGTACGGGCCGGTGGCTTTACTAGCCTGGAGACGGCGAATGCCTGGGCCCAATACATGACGGAAGTACAAGGACAGCAGGCCTTCGTTGCCCGTCCTCCCAGTCCGGCAGAAGCGACAGCCGCTCTAGCGGCAACGGGTTCGGCAGAAGGTTCGCCTGTGTATGCGCCCCAGCCTCTATCAGCGGGCTATGCCGTCCTAGTTGACTATTTTGATCGCCCAGAGGTGGCTTTCGATCTGCAGCAGGAGCTCGATCAGCCCGTTGGCCTAGTCGTTTACCGGCAGCAGCCCTACCTGCTGGTGACTCAAAGCGCCGACGTGACAGCCGTAGGCAGAGCGCTGGCTCAGCTCAGCGATCGCAACTTTACCACCTTCATCGTAGACAGCAGTCAGGTGATGCTTTTGACAACTCAGGTCGCTGCTGCGCCTGAGTAATTGCGCAATTAGGATCTTTACCGTGAAAGTTAGCCTCTTCGGAACTGGACTGATGGGCCAGCCAATGGCCCTAAAACTTTTACAATCAGGCCACCAGATAACGGCCTATAACCGCACAGCCGCTAAACTAGCCGACGTAGAAGCTGCCGGAATAGCCGTCACAACGGAGCCTGCTGCAGCTATTCAGGCATCAGACTGCCTGATTTTAATGCTGGCCGATGCCACCGCGATTGAGCAAACTTTGCTGTCAGCCACCGCCAAGCCCCTACTAGGCGATCGCGCGGTTATTCAAATGGGAACTATTGCCCCAGCCCAGAGCCGCGCGATTGGTGAAGCTGTAGTCGCTGCTGGCGGAAACTACCTGGAAGCGCCGGTTCTCGGCAGCATTCCCCAGGTGAAGGCAGGCAGTTTGCAAATTATGGTAGGCGGCACTGAGGCGCAGTTCAGCCAGTGGTCGCCGCTGCTGCAAAGCCTGGGCCAGCCTATGCATATTGGGCCAGTAGGTACCGCTGCTGCGACTAAGCTAGCGATGAATCAGCTCATTGGGGCGCTGACGGCAGGCTTTGCTCAAAGTCTGGCTCTGGTGCAGCAGGAAGGTATTGAGACAGAAAAGTTTATGGCGATTGTGCGGGAGAGTGCCCTCTATGCGCCTACCTTCGATAAAAAACTCGATCGCATGTTGAATCGCAGCTTTGACCATCCCAACTTTCCGACCAAGCACCTGCTCAAAGATATGAATCTGTTTGTCGAAGCGGCTAAGGCGGCAGGCATTGAAGCTGAACTGACTAAAAGCGTGAGCCAAATAGCCGAGCAGGCGATCGCCGCAGGGTTAGCCGAGCAGGACTATTCCGCTCTCTATCAAGCCGTTAACCCGCCCGCTGATAGGTAAAGGCAGGCAAATTTGACTCAAGCTGCACAAGCTGCGCGAGCATACAAAAATAGGACATGGTACACCATGCCCTAGCAGTCAAATACTTTAGTTTTCTACCAGCTCGACTTGACGACGCCTGGCAAAAGACCTTCGTGGGCCATTTCTCTAAGGGCGTTACGGCAAAGACCAAAGTCCCGGTAATAGCCTCTAGGACGACCTGTAAGCCAGCAGCGATTGCGCAAGCGACTAGGGGCGCTATTGCGGGGAAGCTGCTGAATCTTGCGATGAATCTCCAGCTTTTGCTGCTGGTTCTCTGCTTGCCGAAACTCTTCTAGCAAAGCTTCGCGCTTAGCGGCGTATTTAGCCACAAGCTTTTCACGCTTGCGCTCCCGCTCGACCATGCTCTTTTTAGCCATGAAAGATTGTTTGCTGTTTGCTGATTAGTAATTACACAGTCTATGATTATAGACCATTTTAGCCAAATAGCTGCTGCCGCAAAAGATATTCAAGCCTGATTTGCTTTTACTTTCTGCGGGGCAGTTTTGGCAGCAGGGCACAAATCGGCGAGCTGGCAGCGATCGCAGGCGGGCTTGCGGGCATTGCAAACCGCTCGCCCGTGGTAGATCAGCCGAATTGACCAGTTTTCCCAGTCGGCCTGGGGCAGCAGCTTCATCAGATCCTGCTCGATTTTGACCGGGTCAGCTTGCTGAGTGAGTCCTAAGTGACGGCTCAGCCGCTTGACGTGGGTATCTACCGTGACGCCCGCATTGATGCCATAAGCATGGGCCAAAACTACGTTGGCAGTTTTACGGGCCACGCCCGGCAGGCTCGTCAGTTCAGCCATTGTCTGCGGCACCTGTCCGTCAAAATCACTCATGATTTTGGCACAGGCCGCCCGGATATTTTTGGCTTTGTTGCGATAGAAGCCGGTAGAGCGGACAAGCTGCTCCAGCTCATTTAAATCGGCTCCTGCTAGCGTCGCCGCGTCTGGAAAACGGGCGAACAAGGCAGGCGTGACCAGATTAACCCGTTCGTCGGTGCACTGAGCTGACAGAATCGTCGCCACTAGGAGCTGTACGGGAGTTTGATAGTCTAGCGAGCAAGGGGCTTCTGGATAGAGCTGCTTGAGTCGGCTGAGAACGGCTAAGGCCCGCTGTTGTTTAATCGTTGGTTTGCGTTTAGCGGCATTCACTGAAGCAGATTTTGAAAGATTTCCAACTGAGTGGTGTCGCGCACGATGAGGAAAACGCCGAGGCCGAGTAGCAGCACTAATCCCGTTTGCATCACGTTTTCCTGAACGCGGGCGGGTAGAGGCTTGCCTCTGACGGCTTCTGCTAGCAAAAAGGCGAGCTGTCCCCCGTCAAGAGCGGGCAAGGGCAGAATATTGATAATGGCTAGGTTGATGCTGATGATAGCGGTGAAAGGAAATAGGGTCGTGATGTTGTTGTGGACAAGTCCGGCCCCCTGCTCAACGATCTTAACGGGGCCAGCTACCTGTCCGGCCATTTCGGAAAAGTTAGAGATCAACAGGCCGAAGCCCTTAACCGTCCGCACCAGCATCCCCTGAAACTCCTGGGCCGCTAGCGTAAAAATTTCAATCGGGTTGTCGGCTCGGCGATAGACGATAGTGCCATTGGGCTGTAGCTGTACTCCAATAATGGCATTGCCATCGGGGCCGCGCTCTGGCACCACGGTCAGGTCAAGCTGGCGATCGCCCCGCTGGACGGTCAAATCGATTGGCTGCTCAGGGCTGCTTTTAATTAGATCCACCAGGCTTGGGATGGTGTCTTCGGTCGTACCGAGAGACTTGCCATTCGCCACCATAATCACGTCCCCTGGCTTAAGACCTGCTTGGGCCGCAGGGGCGCTTTCTGACATCACCTGGGGCACCAGAACACCCGGTTCAGAAGCGAAGTTTTGGGGAACGCCGACGCTCGCATATTGGGCAACAAAGACAAGATAGGCAAACAGCAAATTAGCAATGACGCCAGCACTAATCACAATCGCCCGGTCTAAGATGGGGCGGTTTCTCAGTAGGTCGGGGTCGTTTTCAGCAATTTTGCTATCTGGATCATCGTCTGGGAAGCCGACGAAGCCGCCAAAGGGGATAGCTCGCAGCGAATATTGGGTTTGGGGGCCTTCATACTTGAGTAAAATGGGGCCGAAGCCAATGGCAAATTTGTTAACGTGAATGCCCTGCAATCTTGCGGCTAAAAAGTGTCCCAACTCGTGAACAAAAATCAGAACCGCGAGAACGGCGATCGCTGCTAAAACCGACATAAAGACTATCTACTGTTAATTTTCAGACCAATATTGCTCTATTCTATCGTTTGGCCTGCTATCCTGTCTGGACTCGGTTTGGGACGGTTCTTTCTACCTGCCGCAATTTTTAGGCAGTTTCGGCCAGGTGGCACTGCCCGCCTGAGGCAATCGGGACGCGCTGCTCTCCTCGTCTGCGGCAAAGGCTGAGTTGCTGCTCAAGATCCAACCGCCACAGTCTAAAGCACCTCTCGTCCCAAGTAAGGCTGCAGCGCCTCTGGAATGGCTACCGTGCTGTCTGACTGCTGATAGTTTTCTAAAATAGCCGCCATTGTCCGGCCAATTGCCAGCCCCGAACCGTTGAGGGTATGGACAAACTGGGTGCCTTTTTGACCCGCAGTCTTAAAGCGAATATTGGCCCGGCGAGCCTGAAAATCACCGCAGTTGGAGCAGCTAGAGATTTCACGATATTTGTCTGAAGAGGGGAGCCAGACTTCAAGATCGTAGGTTTTGTTAGCCGAGAAGCCTAAGTCGCCAGTGCACAGCTCAATCACGCGGTAAGGCAGCTTCAGTGCCTGCAGAATACCTTCGGCATCTTGCACTAGCGCCTCATGCTCTGCTTCTGAGGCAGTGGGATGCACAAACTTATACATCTCCACCTTGTTAAACTGGTGCAGCCGGATCAGGCCACGGGTGTCGCGCCCGTAGCTGCCCGCTTCCCGCCGAAAGCAGGGGGTATAGGCGCAGTAGTGAAAGGGTAAGTTGTCTGCGGCTAAAATTTCATCCCGGTGCAGATTGGTCAGAGGCACTTCGGCGGTAGGAGACAGCCAAAGATCGTCGCGATCGCACTTGAAGCTTTCATCGGCAAACTTAGGCAACTGGCCGGAAGCTGTCAGCGAGGCCGTATTGACTAAAAAGGGCGGCATCACTTCGGTATAGCCTGCCTGAATATGGCGATCGAGCATGAACTGGATCAAAGCTCGCTCTAAAGCTGCCCCTGCGCCTAATAACGTTACGAAGCGGCTTTGGGCAATCTGGGTCGATCGCTCGAAGTTTAAGATCCCCAGCTTTTCACCCATTTCCCAATGGGGTAGTCGCTGACCTGTGGGCAGGTATTCATCGCCCCAGCGGCGCACTTCAATATTTTCATCTTCGCTTTTGCCGACGGGCGTAGAAGCACTGGGCAAGTTGGGCGTTGATAATAAAATGGTCTCAATTTCGCCCTTGAGCTCCCGTTCCCTTGGCTCTAATTCGCTGAGCTGATGCTTGACTTGGTTGCCTTCTTCCCGCAGGGCCTGTATTTCTTTACTTTTAGGGTCGGCTCCGTTGCGAATCGCCTGCCCGACCTGTTTGCCAATTTCGTTGCTGCGGGCTTGAAGCAGCGATCGCTCAGTTTCTAGCGATCGCTGCTGCTTGTCTAGGTCTAGCAGCGCTGCTACGTCATAGTCTCCACGGTGGCTGAGACGCTCCTGGACGGACTGAGGATTTTCGCGAATTTGCTTCAGGTCGAGCACAGAATCTTTTGGCAAAACACACTCCAACAGTATTTCACAATAGCCAGCAAATGTGAGTCTTTCTAGATAACCGATTGCGCTTCATAAATAGAAATCTTTGACCCATCGTCTTTTGACCCCGCCTAATCCCACCGGCATGATGAGTGAGTCAATTGGGCCTTGAGGAGAACACTTTGTATGAAACGAGTCTTGTGGTTTTGCTTAGCGATCGCCAGCAGTTTATGGCTGTTTGTCGCACCGGCTGCGGCTGATATTGCTGAGGGCGCTAGAGTTTTCTCGGCTAACTGTGCGGCTTGTCATATGGGCGGTGGCAACGTGGTTAACGCCGCCAAAACCCTCAAACAAAGCGATTTAGACCAGTACGAAATGGCTTCACTCGATGCGATTACCTATCAGGTGACTAACGGCAAAAATGCGATGCCTGCTTTCAAGGGACGCCTGACAGCAGATCAAATTGCAAGCGTTGCCGAGTATGTCTTAGATCAGGCCGAAAAAGGCTGGTAGGTTCGTCTACTTAACTACTCTCGACGTTCGAGATACTAGCGGTAGGGCCCGGATCCCCCTGCCTCCCTTAATAAGGTGGCAATCGCCGGGGGATCTCGCAATTAGTTGCAACCTTGTCAAGCGCGTAAGTCCTGACTAATAAAGAGGCTAGTTAGCGTCTGCGATTAAAGAGGCTAGTTAGCGTCTGCGATATTAAAAAGCCAAAGCTCATGCTGCTAAAAGAATTTATGACTTTTTGCTTGAGAAAAATACTGCTTTTTAGCCTGGCGACTATTTGCTGTCTGGCCGTCTCAGTCACGCCTGTCTGGGCAGCCGCAAATCCCGGCTCCAGCAGCTTTCGACAAGGCATTGAGGCTTTGATAGCTCAGAGATATCCGCAGGCGATCGCCGCCTTTACCGAGGCAATAGAGCAAAATACGCATTTAGCTGCGGCCTATGGCAATCGCTGTTTGGCCTATCTCAGTCTCGATCAGTATCCGCAGGCGATCGCAGACTGCACCCAAGCCTTGCAGCATCAGCCCAACTCGGCTGAATTTTATTTGAATCGCGGCTTAGCTCACTATCGCTTAGGGGAGTATGCGCCAGCGATTGCCGACTACACTCAGGCACTGAGTTTCAAACCGGATGATTACCGCGCTTTCTACAATCGCGGCCTAGCTCAGTTTGGCCTCACCAACTATTCGGCAGCGATCGCCGACTACAACCAGTCCCTACAGGTGAGTCCCCCGCTAGCAGCCGATCGCCTGGCCGCGATTTACGACGATCGCGGCGTAGCTTATCTGCAGCAGCAGGAGTCTATTGCCGCCAAGCAAGATTTTATCCAGGCAATCCAGTACAACGCAGCCGACACGCGGGCTTTGTTTAATTTGGCCTGTGCCTGCCACCAGCAAGGACATGAGCTAGCGGCCATAGCCTATTTTGATCAAGTGCTGGAGTTAGCGCCCAAGCACGCCCAAACCTACCTGAATCGCGCCATGATTTATCAGCAAATCGGCAATCACCCGCAGGCGATCGCCGATCTAAATCAGGCGGCTGACTGTTTTTATCAGCAGGGGCGCCAAGCAGCCTATCGACGGGTGATGCAAATCTTAACCCACTTACAAGCGCAACCCGCTGTGTTCGGTTAGTTAGGCAACTGTGTGTCCGGTTGCTTGAATGGCCTGCCGAATTGAAGCTTCGCTGGCCTCAGTTTCAGCCATAACTTCTTTGGATGTTAAATCGATATTGACTTTGGCCTTGCCGTCTACTTTGGTAATTGCCTCGGCCACTGTCTCAGTACAGCCGTCACACACCATTGAAGGCACTGTAAACTTAACGCTCATAAATTTCTCCTAAATGCAGGTTTATTGAGAACTTAGCTTACGAGTGCCGGTCGCTTGTTCGGTCTAACGATGGAATCTAGGTCAGCTCCTGGCAGACGCTGAAACTGGCGATCGCTCACCAAGCTGCAGATTAAATTGCCAATCCAGAGCGGTGATTCTGATGCTGCAGAAAGTGGAGACCGCTATAGAGCTGGAAAGCAGCATCCCAGTTGCTGGGCCGCTTTCGCATCAGGTCGATGTGGGCGGGAAAATTAGATAGCAGGTCAATATATTCCATCGCCCCTTCGGCAAAAGGCGTAAAGCCAGATTGCAGAGGACAGGTGAGCTGCGCCTGAATATGCTGGCTGAGGGCATTCCAACGGGGGCGAGTCGTTGCCTGAGGCAAGTCAGGGCTGGTTTGCGTGCTGAGGGGATCGCCCGATTTGAACTGATAGGTGCGATCGCACAGACGCAAAATCGATCGCCGCTGGTGCAGATGCAGGTCTAAAACCTGGGCATAGTCCTGGGTCTTCTCCTTGCGCTGCAGCTTGCCCCAAGGGCCTAGATCCACCACCTGCTCAAAAATCGGCAGTGCTCCCACCACACACTGGCTCACCTCTGACCAGTCAAAGGCAATGGTGCCAAGCTGATTATTAGCGCTTTGGCAGACCACTTTGACCTGTGGCTCTACCGCCCGCAAGAAGCTGACCCGAAACACCTGACCTTGATTAATATCCGCTAGCTTGGCACAAAAAGCCGGCGTCGCCGCCGTTGTCAGCGCCTGTTCCAAGTAGCGTAGTTCCCCCATATTGCCGACGCGGTAAACTCGCCAGCTTTTGCTGGGCAACTGCATTCGCGCCGTGTACGCATCTATCTGCATCACCTGGGCTAACCCCTGGGCTGCTGTCGCTCGCTGCTGGGGCGCTACGGGTTCTAAAAGCAGTAAGCCTGTATCCTGACTGTCGGGAGCGGCTTTGGCAGAGGCTTTGGCCGCTTCCTGCTGGGCAGCCTGACGGGCATTGAGCCGCTCAATCCCCTGCCTAGCCTGAGCCAGTATTTTAGGGTGGGTTGATTTCTGCAAAATTTGGCGGTAGGTTTTGGCGGCGGCTTCTAGCTGCCCCCGCCCTTCCTGATACTGACCAATACAAAGCTTCAGCCAAGGATCTTGGGGAGACTGCTGCCGCCACTGCTGCAGTAGTTCGGCGGCGCGGCGGTAGTCTTGGCTTTCAAGCGCGGTGGTGACAACTTCTAACATGCCTGCCTCTTCGACCTAGGCTAATGTTCTCATTCTAGGCAGCGAGGGCAAAGATATTCCTGGGCGATCGCCTGCTTTACCTGGGTAGCCGTCAAGATAGGCTATTTTGAGAGAACGGTATGACGCTGATTGTTTTGATTCGGTCTGAAATTTATGCCCCGTTTCCAACTTGATGAAGACGCGCCTATTTTAGTGGAGTTTACGCCAACTGCGCCGATCGACAATCCGGCTGCCTTAGTCAGAACCGATCAGGTTGAACGCTCAGCGGCGGCAATCAACAGCGCCATGAATACGATGCGTAATATGGCGCAGCTAGTGGTGGAGACTTTAGATACCTTAGACGAACAGCCGTCTCAGGTTGAGGTGGAATTTGGCCTCAAGCTCAGTGCTGAGGGACAAGCCGCGATCGCCCGTTCTGATGATTCCTCTATGCTGACAGTGCGGATGACCTGGGATCCCAGTCTGCGTCCGGCCCGCTGGCAAGAGCCGGCGACAGAATCCTATCGCTATGACGAAGAGGGCTACGCCGTCCGTAGTGACTACCCCTACGCTGACTATCGCTATGAAGATGAAGGGGGCGATGACGACTGGTTTTAAGCGGTTAGTCCCTTAGAGAATTAGTGCTGTCCGTTGTCTGATGAGCGGCTCGCCCGCAGCGCTCCGGCTAAATCGCGGCGTTTAGGCGTGTCCCCTGGGCCAGCAGGCCAGCCTTCGCGCTGCCGGGAGCGATCGCCGTCGGTTTCTTCTGTCTGGTCGTGGAAGAGAATCTGCTGAGTGGGGAAGGGCATATCGATGCCGTTTTCAGTCAGCACCGCGCAAATGCGGGCTAAGATCCGATCCTGAGTGCTGAGAGCGTCAGCGCGGCGGGGGGGCTTGATCCACCAGCGAGCACGCAGGTTGATCGTACTCCCGGCCAGATCAACTACGAGCACTTCTGGCCCTGGATCTTGCAGGGCATCTTGATCGTTGCTTAGCACGTCTAAAATCAGCCGTTTGGCCTGATCGATGTCGTCCCCGTAGCCAATGCCAATGTCGTACTGCAGCCGTCGCTTTTCGTAGGCGGTATTCACCGTGACGGCGTTGGTAAACAGTTCGGCGTTGGGAATGACTACGCGGCGACCGTCGTAGGTGCGAATGGTCGTGGCGCGGGTCTGAATCTTCTCGACCGTACCTTCAAAGTCGTTGTAGACAATTTGATCTTCAACTTGAAAAGGCTCCGTCAGCAAAATCAAGATACCAGCTAGAAAGTTCTGCAGAATATCGCGGAAGGCAAAGCCAATGGCGACACCCCCAATCCCCAAGAGCTGAAACAGATCGCCAGCGCCAAAGGAAGGGAAAACAATCGACAAGGCGACTAATGCGCCTAACAAAATGATGCCGCTCTGGATCAGGCGCGCCAGTACTAAAGCCACATTGCGCGATCGCCGTCGATGGGAAAAACGCCGAATCAAACTCCGAACAATACGCGCAATAATCCAAAAAATAGCAAATACAATAATGCCGAGCACAATTCCCGGCAGGAGCCGCAAAGCATACTGCGTCATGGAAGCAACGCGCTCCCAGGCAATGGATAAAGAAACGTCTTCCACAACTAACCCTTCGTGTGTCGCAATTTACAAATGACAGGATTGTACTGAGGCGTGGGCCAGTTTGAATCTATCAGAGGGTGGTTTTGAGCTGCTTTGTGATGAAAGCCATACTTGAGAAAATGGCTATGATCTTCATAGCTTTAGAAGGTATCGCTACTAAAAACGGCGATCGCCTTAATCGCTTTAGGTTGAAAACTCCCTGGCGACAGGATGCTGCGGGCAAGTTGCTATGACCCTAACAACCTATAAATGGACAGTCGAACATTATCATCAGGCGATCGCGGCGGGACTGTTTGATGACACGCGCATTGAACTGCTGCAGGGAGATCTCGTCGTTATGCCACCTGAAGGAGAACCCCATGCTTATGCCAACAGCGAAGTGGGGGACTATCTGCGATCGCTCTTGGGCGCTGCCGCTAAAATTCGGGAAGCCCATCCCATCACGCTGCCTAACGATTCTGAACCCGTTCCAGACCTAGCGGTTGTTAAGCCACAGGGATCGGTTTACCTTAGTCATCACCCCTATCCAGAGGATATTTTTTGGCTGATCGAATTCTCAAATACGACACTCAGCAAAGACCTGACTGAGAAAAAAGACATCTACGCTAAAGCTGGAATTATTGAATACTGGGTTGTGGATTTGAAGCATCAACAGCTTTATCTCTTTCGCGATCTTTCAGATACGCAGTATAGGACAGAACAAGTTTATACAACGGGTACCGTATCGCCACTCGCCTTTACCCACGTTCAAATTCAGGTAGAGCGGATAATTAATTCCTGAGAAAGGCTACCAGTTTATTAAATTAAGGAAAAAATAGCAGCTCCCAGGGTTTCCGCAGAAACCCTGGGAGCTGAGAGGAACTGGAATCTGAGAAACTTTAGCGACGGGCTAGCTTCTTGGAGATCTTGCGCAGGCGGATGGATTCGGGGGTGATTTCTACCATCTCGTCGGCGCTGATATATTCCAAGGCCCGCTCCAGGCTCATGTCTACCGGAGTTTGGAGCTGCACGAGTTCATCCCCCGTAGCCGAGCGGTGGTTGGTGAGCTGCTTGGTTTTACAGAGGTTCAGTTCTAGATCCTGGGGTCGATTGTTTTCGCCCACAATCATGCCCCGGTAAACCTTAGTTCCCGGCTCAATGAAGAAGACGCCGCGATCTTCCGCGTTCTTCAGGGCATAGAACGTCGCCACCCCTTCCTCAAAGGAAATCAGCACCCCGTTGCGGCGAGTTTCTACTTCGCCCGACATGGGCCGATACTCCAGGAAGCTGTGGTTCATGATGCCCTCGCCCCGGGTCAGGCGCATAAACTCGCCCCGAAAGCCAATTAGGCCACGAGCCGGAACCACAAATTCCAAAGTAGCTCGTCCGTCTCCGGTGACGCGCATATCCTGCATTTCGCCCTTACGCTGGCCGATACGCTCGATGCAGCCGCCCATCGCATCTTCCGGGACGTCTAAAGCCAGTAGCTCGTAAGGCTCACAGGGCTGACCGTTAATTTCGCGGTAAATTACCTGGGGCTGAGATACCTGAAACTCATAGCCTTCGCGGCGCATGGTTTCAATCAAGATGCCGAGGTGCAGCTCGCCTCGCCCAGAAACCGCAAAGCGATCGGGGGAGTCGGTTTCCTCGACTCGCAGCGCCACGTTGGTTTCCAGTTCGCGCATTAGGCGATCGCGGATTTGGCGCGAAGTCACATAATCGCCTTCTTGACCGGCAAAAGGAGAGTCGTTGATGGCAAAGGTCATCTGCAGCGTCGGCTCGTCTACCTTGATCAGCGGTAGCGCTGCCGGATTGTCAGGGCAGGCCACCGTCTCGCCGATGTTGGCATCTGCGAAACCGGCGATCGCCACAATGTTGCCCGCCGAAGCTTCTTCAATTTCAATCCGCTTCAGCCCTTCAAAGCCCATCAGCTTGGTGATTTTGGACTTGGTGACAGAGCCATCTTCTTTGATTAAAGCCGCCTGCTGACCCGCCTTAACCGTACCGTTATGGATTTTACCGATCACAATCCGGCCTAAATACTCGGAATAGTCTAGGGTCGTTACCTGGAGCTGCAGGGGCTTTTCCACATTGCCGATCGGCGGCGGCACGTGATCCAAAATAGCCTCAAACAGCGGCTGCATATCTCCGTTGGTGTCGTCTAGATCCTTTCTGGCATAGCCACTCAGGCCAGAAGCAAACAGGTAAGGAAACTCGCACTGATCGTCGTCAGCCCCCAGTTCTAAGAACAGGTCTAAAACTTTATCGATCGCCCCGTAAGGTTCGGCTTGCGGGCGGTCAATCTTGTTGACGACGACAATCGGGCGCAGCCCTTTCTCTAAGGCTTTTTTCAAAACGAAGCGGGTCTGAGGCATTGGCCCTTCGTTAGCATCCACAATCAGAATGCAGCCATCTACCATGCCCAATACTCGCTCGACCTCGCCGCCGAAGTCGGCGTGTCCGGGCGTATCAACAATATTGATCAGCGTTTCGCCGTAGTGAACCGCCGTATTTTTAGACAGGATAGTAATACCGCGCTCCCGCTCTAGGTCGTTGGAATCCATGACGCAGTCAGGAATATCTTCGCCTTCACGGAAAATACCTGACTGTTTGAGCAGGGCATCGACAAGGGTCGTTTTACCGTGATCAACGTGGGCAATGATAGCAACGTTGCGAATAGGCAGAGTCATGGTTCCAAGACCTGGAAGGTAAGATTGTTCAGCAAGATGAATTAACGGGATTTATCGATTTAGCAAAATCCCGTTACAAATGCTTAATAATTGTAACTCACTCCACCAGCATCCTTGGGCGGTTATCTACCCAACTTCATAGGGTATGGCCGGAGAGAAGAGCTTCAGCTGAGGGAATCAGGCTAATGCGGGGAATGGGAGACAGAGAGATGCCGCATCTCCGCCTCCCTTAGAGTTTAGAGTTAGTCTGCGCTATCGTCCTGATGGGTTAGAACCACCTCTATATATTGGCTATCAATTAGAAAGGTGCCGCGTTCAAACTTGATGCCCCAATAGCCGCCAGGGCGGCGATCGACGATGGTTCCTTCTTCGCCAATCTGCACCAGATCGGGGGGACGCAGCATGGGCATGGTATCTGCGGTCTTGATATAGGGGGGGAGAGTGGCGATGCGGACGCGATCGCCGACAGCAAAATCAGTCATAGTTGAAAGTCTGTGGGTTTAAGGTATTTGCCAAGCCCGCTCATGGTATTGCTCAGGTTGGGCATAGGGGTCTGAGACTGGGTGCTCGTGGTCGTGGGTATGAGGGTGACTATGGGCGGCAGTCTGTCCGTGTCCGTGATGGTGATGGCCGTGGGTCGCACCGTTTTGCTCAGCGGCGGCTAGCCGAAACTTACAAAGTTCACAGTTCATCTGCACCTGGCCGAGCTGCGTTTCTATCTCCCGCCGCCGCATCACCTGCATTAGAGCAGGGTGCAGCCCCATTTCCGGCAAACAGGCTAGCTCTATATTTGGGAATTGAGCCTGCTGCGTTTGGGCGATCGCAAAAATTTTCTTGACTAAAACGCCCGTAAATAAAAAGTAAGGCAGCACGATAATGCGCCGGGGCTGATAGAGGCGCGATCGGGCAAAGCCTTCCTCTAGTCGCGGATGGGTGATGCCGACAAAGCAGATTTCAACCGTTTTATAACCGCTACCTTCCCAGAGAATGCGGGCCAGCTTGTAGACATCCCCGTTGGCATCTGGATCGCTGGCCCCCCGTCCGACAAACAGCAGCACCGTCTCTTCCCGGCTGATGGCCATCGGATTGTACTCAGGCTGGTCAAGCAGGGCTAAGCGCGATCGCCAGAGGTCTAGAATTTCTGGCGCAATGCCGAAATGCCGTCCATAGTGAAATGTGACCTGGGGGTGACGCTGCCGGGCGCGATCGAGTTCATTCGTAACGTCAAATTTGTTGTGTCGGGCAGCAAATAGCAGCACCGGCAAAACAGAGATATCGGTAAAGCCCTGTTCCACGCAGCGATCGACCCCGTCCTGGATGGTGGGTTCCGTCAGCTCCAAGAAGCAGGGAATCACGGGTCTAGAGGTATCAAGAGTCTGATACGCTGCCGCCAAATCAAGCACCCGCTGGCGACCATCGGCATCACGGCTGCCATGCCCTACCAGAAGTAAAGGGCGCCGCTGAGGCAAATCTGGCTGCAAGTACGTTTTAGCTGCCTCAGCCCCGGCTGAAGCTTGCAGAATACTGTTCAAAGTTATCATCTCAAAACTCCGCTCCTGTGCAACGCAGGAAGTAGAGTGAAAAAGTGACAGACAGGCATTCTGACTGAGGAAACAGGTGTATTTTCGGCTCTAGGCTAGTCAAATTCAAAACTTAAAACCAAGAATTCAAAACTCCTGCCTTTTCCATCACAGCTGCGGCACAGCGCCGGACTTTCACCGGGCTTTCCCTGCCTCGCCACCGTTCACAAGTGCTTCGCCATCTTAGCCCACCTTTCCTCTCCGCGAAATGCCGCCCACAGGCATCTTGTCAGCCAATCAAAACTATGTCGCTCCGCCAGCAGATTGCCTTTTATCTAGAAGACACCACGACTCGAGTGGGAAAAGTGGTCAATTTTGTCATTGCCGCCCTGATTTTGCTCTCAGCGGCCATCTTTATTATTGAAACCTACCCCATTTCTGAGTCGCTGCAGCGGCTGCTGACTATAGCCGATCGCACAATTCTGGCCTTATTTACGCTGGAATATACGTTGCGGCTTGGAGTGGCTGAGCAGCGGCTGCGCTATGTGTTTAGCTTTTATGCGATCGCCGATCTCGTAGCTATCCTGCCGTTTCTGCTGGGATTTTTCGATTTACGCTTTGTCCGGCTGCTGCGCTGGCTGCGAATTCTGCGGCTGATTCGGTTTGTGGAAGATCGGGCCTTGTTTGGCCGCGTCACGGCCACCGATAGCCTGGCTGTTGCCCGCATCTGCTTCACGCTGTTTGCCATCATCTTTATCTATGCCGGGCTGATGTTCCAGATTGAGCATCCGCAAAATCCGGGCAGCTTTGGCACCTTTTTAGATGCGGTCTATTTTGCGATCGTGACGATGACCACAGTGGGCTTTGGCGATCTCACGCCTATTTCCGAAGCTGGGCGTTGGCTGACCGTAATCATGATCCTGACAGGCATCGCCCTCATCCCGACGCAGATTGGCAACCTAATTCGCCAATTCAGCAAAGTCACGAACGCAATTGAGGTGACCTGTACCGATTGTGGCCTCAGTCTGCACGAACCTGACGCCCAATATTGCCGCCGTTGCGGAACTATTTTGACCGGGAAGCCGACTACAGAGCAAGACGGCACCTTACCAAAGCCATAGATGAACTTTGACTAAATGCAGAGCAGTCAGAATTGCCATCCGTACACTGAATACCAAAAATGGAAAGAATATTAATTTGAGTTAAGAAGCCCGTGTTATTACCGTTGGTTTCTGCCCCGCTAACTTTTATAACTGATCAAAGTGAACAATAATCGGTTTCTATCTACCTTCCACCGATTCAACCTTAGGTCAACAACTGCTTGTCAGAACTCAGGTGCAGCGTCGATCCATCTCATGTAGTTTCAGAAAATAGTCTGCCGGAAATCCAGAGTTGCTTATTTCTTCTATATGCCAGAAGCAATCTGATGAAATTCTCCGAAAACCAATGAAGCTCCATAGCATCCAGAGAAGTGACAAAGAGACCGTTTTCTATGGGTTGTTAGTTTTGCCAGAAGGTTCTAGCGATCGCTTGAGCACTTATCGATCGTACAGAACTCAGCCAGAGAGCCCTACTGTTGACAGTTTTCTCAGCCTCCCGCAACTGTCTACGCAATTTTGCTGAGAAAAAACCTCAAATCGGGCTGCTGCTGGACGTTTTTATACGCCAAATGGCTGAGTTTTGGACTGGCTTGTTGAAAATAATTGCGCTAACAGGATAAGCTCTTCCGAGCGTGAGATTAATTTGCGCTGAGAAAAAATTCCTGAAAATCGTTTTAAGTCTCCAAATAGGTATTTCAAAAATGTCTATTTGTTTAGAGATTTTAGCTTATCTATGGGGCCGAATAATGGCCGCTTAGAGAGATTTTATTGCTCAATAAAAAATCATGTTTTTGCCTAGATAGGCTTTCTTTTTTTGGTGCTAAATTCCGTAATTTCACAGTTCATGATTCGGGTTTAAATTTACTATAAAGTGTTTGAGCAGGGGTTCCAAAAAATGATTTTTAGTTGATTGAAATATCAGGTCTACGTAACTTGAATTTGGGTGCAACGCCGACTGATGTTATTTACGCGAGCTATCAATGAATATTAACAGTCGCTCTTTTTACGTTTCTCCAAACGGTAACAACAACAATCCGGGAACTAAAGATCAACCCTGGAAAGATATTAGCTATGCGGTCAGTCAAAAATCGCCTGTAGAAGCAGGCGACACTGTATTAGTTCAGTCAGGAACGTATCGAGAGATAATTGACTTAGAAAAGTCAGGTAATAGCCAACAGGGTCACATTACGCTAAAAGCTGATGGCAATGTTGTTTTGCAAGATCCCAACCCCAATAAGGGTGGCTTTCGTAAAGGGGTAATTCAGTCTGCCGGAGAAAGCCATTGGATTATCGACGGATTTCGGATTGAGAATACTTCTTGGGCCGGTATTTCCCTACGGGATGCCGATAATATGATTGTTCAAAACAATCACACCTACGAAACAGGTGCTTCAGGCATTATTGTCATGCCTGACAAGTACTTCGGCGGCGGTGACGCTGAAGTAACTAGCTCCAATATCAAAGTCCTCAACAATACCGTCGAGCGAGCCAACTGGAAGTGGAAAACGAAGAACGATTCGGGCTCGCCTCAAGAAGCTTTGTCCATTTGGGGCGTAGACGGCTTTGAAGTCGCCGGTAATCTTGTCAAAGATACCAAGAAAGAAGGCATAGATATTAAGACTGGCTCTCGCAATGGTTCAGTACATGACAATACTGTGACTGGCGCTGCTCAAGTTTCAGGTACCTATGCCGGACAGCGAGGTGGACCAGCTATTTATGTAGATGGCAATCGCGCCGATACTTTCAACATTGACATCTACAACAACACTGTTCATAACAACACAGCAGATGGCATTGTCATTGCCGATGAAGTTGGCAAAATTGGCAATGTGTCAGACGTGCGTGTTTACAACAATTTGGTCTATGACAATGGACTGCAGGGCGTGAACGGTGGCGTAGGCATTATGGTCAAACATAATGTCAAAGACGTCACGGTTGTAAACAACACCTTGTCAGGCAATATTCAGGGATTTTTCGTCGGCGGGGGACTACCCGAAGGGTATACCCAGGTTGACGGTGTCCTGATTCGTAACAACATATTTGCTGATAGCAAATATCGCAATGGCAATGTCAACAACGCCAGCAACCTCACCCTGGACAACAACCTATTTACAGATGGTTTTAATGAGCTTTACGAAACCCGTGGCTCTGTAGTTAACCTCCGTGACAGTCAGAATACTACGGTTAAATCTGTGGGTTTTGTGGATGCCGATAAAAAAGATTTCCGCTTAGCTAAATCATCAGCCGCGATTGACATTGGCTCTGAACAGCTGGGTGGCTATGCGCAAGCTGCGCTAAATGACGTCCAGCGTCCCAACGGCAGCGGCGTTGACGTAGGCGCTTATGAGTTTTTAAGTTCTGATTTGCCAACGACTCCTGCTGATCCTGTAGCTCCTGCTCCATCTATCCCCTCTACACCGCCTTCCACTCCACCTACTCCGGTTCCCCAAAATCCCAATAGCTTCGGTGGGGACAGTTCACCCAATTTACCTACCGTTGGCGGCGACCCCAATACCTCAGATGGAACTGATACTGACCCGGTGATTATCTCTGGCGATGCCAGCAACAATGTGCTGTGGGGCGGTGCCGAGAACGAGCAAATTAAGGGATTTGCTGGTCGCGATAAGATCTTTGGTAGAGCCGGAGATGATGACCTGTTTGGTGATGAAGGCAATGATCTCCTTCGAGGCGATGAAGGTGATGATGAGATAGCCGGGGGCGACGGCAATGACAAGCTCTTTGGGGGCGATGACGATGATGTCCTCTTTGGAGAAGCTGGCCGCGATCGCCTGATAGGTAACGACGGTGACGATACGCTCTATGGTGGGGATGCCAATGACCTACACCGAGGCGGCAATGGTAACGACACCATCTTCGGCGGTGATGGTGACGATAAGCTGTTTGGCAATGACGGCGACGACATGCTCTCTGGCGATGACGGCAATGACTACATCAGAGGCGCTGCTGGCGATGATGTTATGGAGGGTGGCAGCGGTAATGACCTGATATTCGGCAATGCCGGAAATGACCTCCTCAACGGGGGGACAGGCCGCGATCGCCTCATCGCTAATGAAGGTGATGACGTGGTTATTGGTGGAGACGATAGCGACCTGCTGCGAGGCGGCAGCGGCAATGATCAGCTAGCGGGCGGCGATGGTGATGACAGACTCTTTGGCAACAGCAATGATGACGTGCTTGAGGGCGGCAGCGGTAATGATTTAGTTGTCGGCGGTTCCGGCCAGGATCAGCTCATTGGCACCAGCTCTGGCGTGGCCTCAGGGGCTGAGCAAGACGTGCTGCTGGGCGGTCAGGGGGCAGACACCTTCTGGCTGGGAGATACTTCACAAAGCTTCTATGCCAACGCCGGACAGGATGACTATGCCTTAGTGCGTGATTTTCGAGCAAGCCAGGGCGATACGATTCAGCTGCATGGCAGTGCCGATCAGTATTCTCTTGGTTCAACCTCCACAGATCAGCCCAAAGGCACAGCCATCTATCTGAACGCCTCTGGCGGCGAGGAACTGATTGCGGTTGTCAAGGGTAATGCAACACTTGATCTCAACAGCAGTGATTTCAACTTTGTCTAAGCAGCCTGACAGTTGGTCCTAAACTTTAGCGGCCAAAACCGCTGCTGTTTTAGTTCTCGGAAGCAGCTTCAACAGTAGTACTCGTGCCAAAATCAGACATGCCTGGATTCCAGCAGCTTCATGTTGCTATCCAGGCATTTTTTACGTTTGTGGCTATACCGCTCGAAAAGCCGCTTTTGGTCGCAAACCCAAGTAGCAAATCCGGAAAAAGACCTTGCTATTTATGCCTGGACTCCAGCTAGGCGATGTAGAATATCCCATTTACCCTAGAGGATCGATCAGGTGTTTGCACCCACTGAGCTGCTCTGGGCCTTAATCGGCCTCATCTTGACCATTGCAGGGACTTGGCTCGAAGTTTTTATCACCAGCCCGCCCTGGAACTGGGGCGAAGTCGGTGTCCAGGCACTCTCGCTGGGCGTCAGTTTTCAAGTAGGAGCTGTATTGCTGATTGGGTGTCTAGGCGGAAAAAACGCGGCAGCTTTGGCGCAGATTGCCTATTTAGCTTTAGGATTGGTGTTGTTTCGTAGCTTTGAGTTTCAGGTTTTCACTCAGGGGGGCGGTATTGGCTATGTCCGAGAGCCAACGTTTGGTTTTTTGCTGGGTTTTATTCCTGCGGCTTGGATTTGTGGCTTTTTAGCGTTTCGGACAAAGCTTAGACTAGAAATGCTAGCCCTCGGCTGTGTCTGCGGTTTGCTGGTAATTCATGTCTGTGGTTTAGCTTATTTACTTATTGCCTATGGCTCAGGTTGGGCTACAACGGTACCAGTCAGTCTGAGAGAAGCTATTTTGGTCTACTCTATCTACCGCATTCCCGGACAGCTTGCCGTTACCTGCGCCGTTTCAGTGATTGCCTTTGTTGTACGGCAGCTAATGTTCTATTAGGGCACTATGCAGATTAAAAATCGGTTGTTTTGGATTGCTGCCATAGTGGGCCTGATTTTAGATCAGGTGTCAAAACTCTGGGTCGTGCAAA
Source organism: Sphaerothrix gracilis Ecp01 (assembly GCF_030405905.1). Taxonomy (NCBI): domain Bacteria; kingdom Bacillati; phylum Cyanobacteriota; class Cyanophyceae; order Nodosilineales; family Nodosilineaceae; genus Sphaerothrix; species Sphaerothrix gracilis. The sequence continues at coordinate 107,445 of NZ_JASATW010000016.1, read as the reverse complement.
ACTTTGAGCTAACCATACCACCCCAAACGGTGCCGCTCTGGCAGGGGGTCTTTCATCTTACTTATGTGACGAATAAGGGGGCCGCCTTTAGCTTGTTCAGCGAGAACGGTGACTGGCTGCGCTGGCTGTCACTGGCTGTCAGTTTGGGTCTGATTGCCTTAGGGCTGGGGGTATCGCTGGCAAATCGCTGGGAAGAGGCTGGCTATGGCTTTATTTTAAGCGGTGCTTTGGGCAACGGTATCGATCGCCTATTGGCAGGAGAAGTAGTTGATTTTTTGGATTTTCGGCTAATCCAGTTTCCGATTTTTAACCTGGCAGACGTATTTATTAATGTCGGCATTGCCTGTCTGCTACTGGCGGCTTTTCGGCCCGGTCACAGTCAGCCTTCTAGTGAAGCGCCGTCTGAACACACTAGGCGCTAACTTTCTGATTCAAAGCGACTCATACCGGGCGTCAGTTGTCAGTAGAATGTAGGTCAATTAAGAAATGCTTTTGTTTGCCCCGATCGCGCTGCCAGCTCTTTAGAGATTTTGCGACTCTATGTCTCCATCGAAGCCGCCAAACCCGCAGAAAACGCTGCTAAATACGGTCACTCAAGCCTTTCAAACGGTAAGAGCCCAGGTGGATTTTTCTAAGTTTTCACTGAGAGCGGGAGCCAGAGTAGCCGAACTGCATGTTGAGGAAGCAGGGGGCAAAACAGAGGTATTTCCGCTGCTGGGAGAGCGCTATGTGATTGGCCGTAGCTCTAAGTCTAGCGACATTGTCATCCGCAATCCTATCGTCAGTCAGGTGCACGCATCTCTCAGCCGCGATCGCACCCAGCCCGGCAACCCTTTTGTGCTGAAAGACCGCGATTCCACTAACGGTATCTATCGGGGCAAAAAGCGGTTGAACAAAGTGGTGCTGCGCCACGGCGATCGCTACACTCTCGGCCCTGCCGAACTGGCTAATGCCGTCACAATTCAGTACGTTGATCCGCCGTCGCCGCCAATACAAGCAGCCCGCTACGGCCTGTACGGACTGACAGGTTTCAGCGCCGCGATCGCCCTGTGGATTGTGGGGTTAGAGTGGCCTAAGTTTCGGGTAGCGCCTCTGCCTGACTCCGTACAAGGCCCGGTAATTATCTACGCGGAAGAAGACGGGGTGAGCGTGCCGCTGCGACCGCAGTCCAACCGAGCACATATTGAAAAAGAGCGCCTGTCGGAGTTTTCGCCCTACCTGCCCAAAGCCGTGATTGCTTCCGAGGATGCTCGCTACTACTGGCATTTGGGTATTGATCCGCTGGGTATTCTGCGGGCGCTGGTTACCAACGTGCGCGGTGGCGAAATTCGCGAAGGGGGCAGTACCGTCACGCAGCAGCTTGCCCGCAGCATTTATCGGGAATATGTGGGCACTGCGGATTCCGCCGGACGCAAGATCCGCGAGGCGATCGTAGCGCTGAAGTTAGAGGCTTTTCATAGCAAGAATTTTTTACTATTGACCTACCTCAACCGGGTGTATCTAGGCAGCAACCTCTACGGCTTTGAAGATGCAGCCCAGTTTTACTTTGGCAAGTCGGCTCAGGCCCTGAATCTCTCTGAAGCGGCTACCCTAGCGGGGATTCTGCCTGCCCCTAATGCTTTCAATCCGGTGCAAAACTATCAGGCGGCAGTTGAATATCGCAACCGGGTGCTAGATCGGATGGCAGTCTTGGGCATGGTCAGCCAGGAGGAGGCGCGACGGGCGCGGCGATCGCGGATTGAAATCAGCCCTCAGGCCAGAGAGCAGCTTGCCAATACCCGCGCTCCCTATTTCTATAGCTACATATTTGACGAGCTAGATCAGGTCTTGGGCGTCCAGCTAGCCCGCGAAGGCAACTTTATCGTTGAAACCAGCCTCAATTTAGACACTCAAGAAACAGCAGAAGACTCACTGCGTAGCTATGTGGAAAGTGCCGGCAGTGCGGCTGGATTTTCCCAGGGCGCTCTGGTGACGCTCGATACTGAGAATGGAGCGATTCAGGCCCTTGTCGGCGGCACCAACTACCAGGAAAGCCAGTTCAACCGAGCCAGTCAGGCCCTACGCCAGCCCGGTTCAACCTTCAAAGTCATTGCCTATGCGGCGGCTTTAGAACAAGACATTCCTCCCAGTGCCACCTTTAGCTGCAGCGGTCTGACCTGGCAGGGGCAGTTCTTTGAAGGCTGTCGTTCTGGCAGCGGTGCCCTAGATATGTACGCTGGACTGGCCCGCTCTGAAAACGTGGTAGCGCTGAGGATTGCCCAGGAGGCGGGGCTAAACAGCATTGTGCAAACGGCGCAGCGGTTGGGAATTGAGTCAGATCTCAATCCGGTGCCGGGCTTGGTTTTAGGCGAAAGCGAAGTCACCCCGCTGGAGATGACGGGAACATTTGCAGCGATCGCCAACAACGGCGTTTGGAACCGGCCCCACGGCATTGTGCGCGTCCTCGACAGCAGCGACTGCGCCGATCTACAAGATCTTCAGACCTGCCGCATTATTTATGAGTTCGGTCAGGCAGGCGACGCCAGCCAGCAGGTACTTGCGCCTCAGGTTGCCGATACCCTATCTGGGCTGATGCAGGGAGTGATCCAAGGCGGTACCGGGCGCAACGCTTTTTTAGGACTGGGTGAAGGGGGTAAAACGGGAACAACCAACGACAACCGGGACTTGTGGTTTATTGGCTTCGTGCCGGGCTATCAGCTCACCACAGGAATCTGGCTCGGTAATGACGATAATACGCCCACCGGAGGCAGCAGTGCCCAGGCCGCTCAGCTCTGGGGTGAATACATGGGGCAAGTTTTGCCCTAGCTATCAATCGGGTTGCGGCTCGACTGTATAGACCAGGGTTTCACTACGCCGACCCCGTAAAATAACAGAGCGAAAAGGACGGGTCTTAAAGTGCTGCTTGATGTGTCTCTGGGTCATGGCGCCAATTAAAATTCGATGGGGCATAGAGGCAGAGATTTCTTTTGTGAGACTCTCTAGGCGGGCCGCCACGTTGACCGTGTCCCCAAAGAGTGAATAGCTCAGTCGCTGATGATTTCCTACCGTTCCGGCAATTAGCGCTCCCGTGTGAATGCCGATGCCGAACTGAATCGTTGGCTGGCCGCTAGCCTCAAATTCCTGGTTGAGTACTTGCAAGCGCTGGTGCATTTCTACACTGGCTGTAACCGCGGCGATCGCATCTTGTTGAATCTGTGCTACCGATGTTCTGGGAAAAGGAGCACCAAATACCGCCATGATGGCATCGCCAATGTACTTGTCAATCATGCCACCGTGGGCAATGATACAGTCCGTCATTGCTTCAAAGTAGCGATTGAGCCAGACTAGCAAGTCTTGGGAAGAGAGCTTTTCGGCAATTTGAGTAAAGCCGCGAATGTCCATGAACAGCACTGTCGCAATTAATTCTTGAGCGACTATGTCTCTGCCCTGCAAAATAGCTGATTTTTGCTGCCAAATTAGCTGAGCCGTTTCAGGAGAAACGTTCATGGCAAAGAGAGCCATAAGCTGCTGGCGCTGACGCTGCTCCTGTAGCTGTAATCCGGCTGCGGTGATCCAAATGCAGGCGGTAGGGACAGCGAGCGGTAACCACCAGTAGTTGAGAAAAGCAGCGATCGCAACTGCCAGCCACAAAACAGGTAGACCCAAAATCACGAGCAGTCTGCCGCGTAGATTAAGTGGCTGCAGCAGGGCATTCGTTGCCAGCCCACTGGCTAAGACTAAAAGCCCTATCCAAGGCCAAGACGGTTGATGTAGAAACCGCTGGTTGAGCAAGTTGTCCACAACAGCGGCGTGGAAAAACACGCCGCCTATAGGTGGATTGAGATGATAGGGCGATCGCACCGGATCTATACCTGCCGCTGTCACCCCCACCAAGACCAGCTTATTTTGAAAGACACCTGGATCTACTTGTCCAGACAGAACTGCTTGAAAAGAGTAAACTGCCAGTTCAGCGGCACCTGATGGTCGCTTTGTCGTTACTGGCCCTGGCCAGTTAACCCGGCCCCAGGGCTGACTTGCCGTAGGTAGCTCAGGTATTTCATCAAAACTATCGCTAGACCTGAGGGTATTGAATAGGGTTTCACCATAAATCTGCAGGGCAGCTATGGCCAGACTCGGCGTATTGCCTTCGTACAGTAAAACTTGACGACTGACGCCGTCGGCATCAGGCAGACTTTTAACATGACCGCTCAGGTAAGCTCCCTCAGCAGTTTCAGCAATCAGCGGGGAGATTGCTAAGGCTTTTCCCTGTCGGTCACTGCCAAGAGCCAGTACCGTATTGCCGCTAAACAGTATGGCCTCAGCGAGAACCTCATCTTCTGGCGTAGCCTCTGTCATCAAAATGTCGAAGACGACCGCAGCCGGCTGAGAAACAGCCAGCGTATCTAGCAGCTCCCCATAGCGCTGCCGCGACCAGGGAAATCGACCATAGCGTTGCAGACTAGATTCGTTGATGGCAATGACGGCAACGCGATCATCCCAGCCGAGAGCCACCTCGGCTCCCAGTTGTTCTCGCAGTTGAAATAATAGGTTATAGCCCTGTTGCTCTAGCGATCGCCAGGCTCCTACCTGCCAAAGTCCTAGGGTTAATGCTGCTGCTACACATCCAGATAGCCACTGCTGCTGGTGGTGCCTAAGATAAGGTATGAGGCGGGCGGACTTTTTCCACAAGACGAAGGGCATGAAAAATTTCCTCTAGAAGCGCTGATCATCGTCGGTATAGCCAGAAAATATCAGTCTGAAACTAGCTGCGATCGCCTGATAGAGGGCGGAAACGAATGGTTTGGGTGCGCTCCTCCCCCAGAGGATTGCGAATGACGATCTGCACGTCTGTTTGCTGACGCGACCGCGAAACGCTTGTTCTAAGGTAGCCTTGACGATTCACCTTGATTTCTTGTCCCTCGATCAGAGCTGTATTTGCTGGATCAATGTAACCAGCAATGTAAATCAAGTTGCCTTGGCGATAGCCCTCAGTCATCTGGAAACGTAGTTCGCGATCGAGAGGCTGGGGTGGGGAAGGCGCTTCACCTGGGTGAATAACTGCAACTAGATTGGCCTCGACTCTGACAGCAGCGTCTTGAGCTATCGCTTCTACCGCTCCTTCTAAAGTTGCCACAGCCGTTTGACCGTCTGCAGACACGCTGACGCCAAACTCTGTCCCACGCACGGCAGCAATACCGCTAGGGGTGTGTAGCTCTAGGCGGCTGTTGGGATTGTTAAAAGGTCTTACGCGCAGCCGTGCCTGTCCCTGTGTAACGTCCAATACTGTCACCCGCGCTCCATCTGAACTGGTCGAGAGCTGACGCACAACTAAATTGGTATTTTCCGCCACGTTGACAGTCCCAATATTGTTATCTAGTCCTAAAGCTGCTACCGACCGCTGAGCTGTGCGAATACCGGTCCCGACGGCGCTGAGGCGATCGCCAATCCGCGCTGAGCGCGATCGCTGTCCCTGATAGGTAACATTGCCCCGCAGACGCTGTACCTGTAGCCAACCGTTTGAAACAACAGGGCTGCTTTGAGCTTGGAGCGAGGAATGCGAACCAACAGCAACGCTGCTCAGCAAAAGAGAAAGACTTAAAACCCTAAAAACAACACTGAAACGCATGACGATATCAGATTCTAAAAACCTGAAGCAGTTGACCCTGAGCATTCTAGAAAACGGTATAAATCTTGCGGTGTGGGTATCTGAGCTAATCCCTAGCACCGTGATTGGGCCGATTTCTTTGAGCTTAAAGTTCCCTATCTTCCCTATCAAAGCTCAGGCCTGTCCTTAGGCGATCAGGCTAAATTTATCTAAAATTTAGTCACCTGCAGCCAATTTTCAGGACTATCGCCGCCGTGCCTTGCTCACCATTTTGCGAGAGAGTCTGAGGTTGAGTCCGGCAGATTCGCTCCAGTCCTGGAGGATACGGTAAAACACTTGGCGATCGCGGGTCTGCAAAACAGCCGTCTGATCGGCGGTTTCAATCACGTAGGGGTAGCCGCCACCAATAATAATCTCAGCGCGCACCCAGTTCAGTACCTGCTCTGCTCGGCCTGAATCGTAGACCCAGCGAGGCAACTCTAGTCGGGCCGGGAAGCTGTCTAGGGTGGACTTTAGGTAGGTGAAGGTCACCTGATCATGCTGCTCGCAGTAGTATTTCAGAATGTCAGAGCGACAGAGGTATAGCGACGAGCGATCGCCCCAGTGATTGTGCAAAAAGCGATTCATGATCTGGGTATCGCGCAGAGATCCCGACTCTGGCAAATCAGCCAACTGCCGCAGCATCGCCGTTAGATCTCGCGTGTAGGCCGTATCGATATAGCCCACCAGCGGCACCTGACAGCGCTGGCTGGTACGCAGCAGGTGAGTGAGATGGTCAACGTAAAACTGACGGCTTTCGTCGTCTAGCAGTTCGGCAAAGCTAGCGGCCAGTGCTCCATCAAAAAAGACCAGGCAGCGATCGCAGTCCTGACGCTCTTCCATGTAGCGGATTAGGCGTTCCACTTCCATGCCGAAGCGCTTCATATTGACCTTGCGATCGATTAAATCCCGGCGATCGCCCAGATCCGCAGGCGTCATAATCTCTGTTTGAATGTCTTTAGAATAAATGCCTGCCTCCACATGCAGGTTCTCGTACCAGCCAATCTGCACCAACGCTACTAGCAGCGAGATGTCTTTGCTAGGGAAAATCTGCGAGCCGTCTACTGCAAAGGTCGCGACTCCAGCGATCTGTTCTTTAGCCCAAGCAAGACTCTCCTCCCGGTTGCGCCACCTCAAATTTGCTCGCATAGCGCCGCGATCGCTCTTCGTCAGCGGTTCTAGCGGCTCTGCCCCACAGTTTCCCGGCAAATCGTCAACTTTTTGCTGCAGGGCAACCGGATCGCTCTGCGCCAGTTCTATCAGCGCCGACTGATACTTTTGCAGCAGCTTCAGCGTTCTTTGATCAAAATCCTGAAACTGCTCGCGCTTGGCGTTGAGCTGATGCAGGATGTCAGCAGGTTTTAGAGGCATAGTCTGCGTTGGCGAATATATAGCTAAGACATAGACCAGTTTGATCTCAATGCAAGCGTACTACTGAATAGCCTGTCAGCGCGAGCCTTCTGCGTGAAGCCCATGTTCTCGCTAGCAGAATTTTGCAGCAACTGACTGACTGAACAAATGAGTCGGTACAACGTTCAACTCATGAAGCTGCAAAAAAGTCAACCGGAATTCGGCAGCAAAACAGTGGATTCAGCGATCGCTTCTTTGCAGATTATTAAGGTCTATTTCAGATTGGTTATATCTCGGCAACACAGCCCAGAGCAGGCCAGATCAGCGTGATAGTATTCACTTCGTAGCTTTGTAACGATGTGGAGAGACTGCCTTGTCACTTCGGGTTGCGGTTGTAGGTTCAGGTCCGGCAGGCTCCTCGGCTGCTGAGACACTCGCTAAAGCAGGTATCGAAACCTATTTATTCGAGCGTAAGTTAGACAACGCCAAACCATGTGGCGGGGCGATTCCCCTGTGCATGGTCGATGAGTTTGATCTGCCCCCTGAGATCATCGATCGCCGCGTGCGTAAGATGAAGATGATCTCACCCTCTAATATTGAGGTCAATATTGGCAGCACCCTCAAAGACGAAGAATATATTGGCATGTGCCGCCGTGAGGTGCTAGACGGCTTTCTGCGCGATCGCGCCGCCAAGCTGGGCGCTAAGCTGATCAACGGTACGGTGCATAAACTAGAGATTCCAGACAGCGATAAGGATCCTTATACGCTGCACTACGCCGATCACTCTAACGGTAGCCTGCAGGGAGAGGCCAAGACGCTGCAGGTTGATCTGGTAATTGGAGCAGACGGCGCCAACTCCCGCGTAGCCCGGGCCATTGACGCAGGCGACTATAACTACGCGATCGCTTTCCAAGAGCGGATCCGCCTGCCGGAAGACAAAATGGCTTACTACGAAGATCTCGCAGAGATGTACGTTGGTAACGACGTCTCTCCTGACTTCTACGCCTGGGTTTTCCCCAAGTACGACCACGTAGCGGTGGGCACTGGCACCATGCGGGTCAACCAGGCCAAAATTAAGCGGCTGCAGGCCGGTATCCGGGCCCGGGCGGCTAAGCGGTTAGAAGGGGGCGAAATCATTAAGGTTGAGGCCCATCCCATTCCTGAGCATCCGCGTCCGCGCCGGGTTGTGGGCCGGGTCGCCCTGGTAGGGGATGCAGCCGGTACCGTTACCAAGTCTTCTGGTGAAGGTATTTATTTTGCGGCCAAGTCCGCTCGCATGTGCGCCGAAACCATCGTTGAGTTCTCCCACAGCGGCCAGCGGGTACCCACCGAGGCCGACCTGAAGGTTTACCTGAAGCGATGGGACAAACAGTACGGCATTACCTACAAGGTACTGGATCTGCTGCAAACGGTGTTCTATCGCTCTGATGCTACCCGCGAAGCTTTTGTAGAAATGTGCGCTGACATGGACGTGCAAAAGCTGACCTTTGATAGCTATCTCTACAAAACCGTGGTTCCGGCTAATCCCCTAACTCAGCTCAAAATTACGGCTAAGACTGTGGGCAGTCTCATCCGGGGTAATGCTTTATCGCCTACCCGTAGCTGGTAAGACGATGGGGCAATAAGCCAATACACTAGAAAGGGATGTCGCATACGGCATCCCTTTTTGGCTTTTACTATTTTTCTTAGAGATTAGCTAACTGCCACCGTCTCGGCCTGCTCAAGGCTAGGCAGTTCTAGGCAATACCCAGCACCATAGACAGTTTTGATGTACTTGGGATGTCTTGGATCAGGCTCTAGCTTAGTGCGAAGATGGCGCACATGTACCCGGATAGTTTCAATGTCGTCGCTGGGATCATAACCCCAAACTTCTTTCAAAATTTCCGGGGGGGATACAGTTTGTCCGTGGCGCTGTAGTAAGCAGTGCAGCAGCTCAAATTCAAGGTGAGTTAGCTTTACCGTACTGTCAAACCAAATCGCCTCAAACCGCTCTGGAATCAGCGTCAGTGGCCCGTAGTTGAGGATTTCGCTATGCTTGGCAGCTTGGGGAATTCGATCGGTACGTCTGAGCAAAGCCCGGACCCTAGCCAGCATTTCTTCTAGTTCAAAGGGCTTGGTTAAATAGTCGTCTGCTCCGGCGTTAAAGCCATCAACTTTATCCTGAGTTTGTCCCAGCGCTGTCAGCATCAAGACAGGAATATCAGCAGTTCGGTTGTCGCGGCGCAGCCGCTGACAGACAGTTAAGCCATCGACCCGAGGCAGCATCAGGTCAAGCATAATCAAATCAGGAATGAGCTGAACCGCGAGTGCCTGCCCTTTGATGCCGTCAGAAGCCTGGCTGACATCGTAGCCTGCCATCTCCAAGTTAACTGCGACTAGTTCTGAAATTGCCGGATCATCATCAATAACAAGTACACGAGGCATTTTTTTAAAACAGGTATTGATATACAGAAAGTGAGTAGCTAGCTTTTATAAGCAGGATACGCCATCTTGAGAAATAGTGAAGATTCTCAAAGTATATTATAGTGACGCGGCTTTCTGTAGTTGTCCCGTTCCTAGCCTCAAGCTGCTTAGAGACGACAGCATTTAGAAGTTTGCTGCCACCTGATACTGAAATGGGCTGCGATTTCTGCAGTCAATTGCTACAGGCGCTTGTCAGCATCACTTCACCACCTAAACTGAATCATAGGCTGCATGGCAGGCAGAATCTGGCGTTGCTGAATCAAGGGATGAACCTGGTGTTTTCCGGTCGTGAGCGAGACGCTCACACTCCCTCGCCTATCATTCAGATAGGTTAGTGCGAGCATCTTGCTCGCGTTTTAATTCATACCCAAAATCAGCAATACCAACCTGACGTGTTCACGAAACAGGTGGCCACTGCAAGCCACGTTTCGACCTTGAGTATTTGGCCTTAAGTGAATGAACGCCTATTGCCGATGAGCTAATCCAGTAGCGGTAGCTATAAAAACTCCCCAGGCAGGATTCGAACCTGCGACCAATCGGTTAACAGCCGACCGCTCTACCACTGAGCTACTGAGGAACGCGAATCTAATAGTATCTAGAATCTGGGCGTTTTGGCAAGCCCTTGAAAAAAAATATTGAATTATTTTAGGGATCTAGGCCAAATCTCAGCTTGGTGAGCTGCTCCTGAGCCTGGGGATCTAGGGAGCTGATCAAAGACCGCTTAGGCGATCGCTTTTGGGGTCGCAGCTTTTGTTTGACTCGCTGCTGGGCGACGTTGACATCTAAGGCCAGTCGCTCAGCCGACATCCACTCAGCCCCATAGCCTACTACCGTGAGCTGTTGAGCCCGATCTGAGGTGGCTACGATGAGGCGGTGATTAAACTTACGCACGTCATTGCGAAATTTGGCGCAGGCTTTTTCGATATAAGTATCAGCCGTTTGGCCAAAGTCCGTGTAGTGGACGGCTAGGTTTTGGGTAATACGTTCCCTGACGCAGGGGGTTTGCTGATAGTAGGCATCAAAAACTAAGCGGGTATTGAATCCCTTGAAGGCGCTGTAGTTGATTAAAACCTCAGTGAGCTGCGATCGCGCCTGCTCTAGACCTACGCTGTCGCGCGCGTGCTGAAGCTCCGGCCAAGCTCCAATAATGTTATAGCCATCAATCAGCAGAATTGCGCGAGTAGGAGAGCGGGCCATGATCAATAGAAGCTAGCAGCAAGGTAGGGGAATTGCCTCCAAGTTCAGAACTCCGATGCTAAATCAGGGCAAACCAGAACCGAGAGCTGACATTTCTGAGAATCAGATCTCAGCGGCATGGCTGTTTAGCAATAAGAATTCTAAAAATGAGGAAAATTTACAGAATTTAATTTTATTCTACCCCTTCGCCTGCGTCTGCTCGCTCTGAACGCAAGTTGGCTCAGTCGATGAGTACGCTCAAATCGCTTCTAGGCAGTCAAGTAGGCAGGCGCTGCCGTCTCTAACTAAGCGTTGTCGATAAAATTTGCTGCTTGAGCTGCTGCGGATTGCCCTGATTAACAACGCGGCCTTGATCTAACAAAAAAGCGCGATCGCAATAATCCAGCTCAATCAGCCGGTGAGTGACCCATAGAGCCGTGAGTCTACGAGTCTTGACGAGCTGTCGTACCTGCTCGACTAAATCTAGCTGGCTTTCCAAATCAAGCAGCGCCGTCGGTTCATCAAATAGCAGAATATTGCACTGGCGAGCGATCGCCCCGGCAATTGCAACCCGCTGCTTCTGACCGCCGCTGAGGGCGTAGATAGGGCGTCGCTGCAGATGGGCTAAGTTGACTGCGGCCAAAGATTCCGAGACTCGCTGCCGCACCTGTAAAAACGGCAGCTTTTCTTCGACAAGGCCAAATGCCACATCAGCCCCTACAGTCGGCATTACTAGCTGATGATCAGGATTTTGAAAGACAAAGCCTACGCTACCTTGAATCTTAATTTGGCCGGACTGCGACTGTAGCAGTCCGGCCAAAAGTCTCAGCAGGGTGGACTTGCCGCTGCCGTTAGCGCCCAAGAGCATGGCAAATTCGCCTTGCCCTACCGCTAAGGAGCACTGATTCAGCACCTGACTGCCCGACGGCCAGCTAAACGATAGATCATTAACGGCGATCGCAGCACTCATAAACTTAGTCTCTCAATTCAGCTACCGTCTGACTCAGTTAAATTCAGACCGCTAGCTTTTGGCATCGTCTCCCAGAAGAGCAAAGAAGCCCGGCTGCTTACCTGCCGTTGCGCCTGATTTCTCATAAATCTGTACTGCCATAATCTGACGTGAGACAACCGCTACTTGCTTGTCAGGCTGCTGATCACAGGTGAGTTCCACAATGCTAGGCTCGCCCGATTTCATGGCAGACAAAACGGTCTGGTAAAGCTTCTGCGCCGCTTCCACCTCTTTCTTCTGAACAGAGAGGGGCAGAGGAGTACTTTGGAGGGTCACTTCAACTGTATACATTTAGAAATTCAAGCTCAGTAGGTTCAATCAATTCTAAAGATCTTCTTAAGACATAGATCTCTCTCTTTCTATCTTAGAGCCTGCTCAATGCCTCTGAAGCCGTGATATCCGACCGGGATCAATTTTTGCCAATTTAGTTTATCTTTCGGAAAACACCCCCTATAATGAGAGCTAAGGTAAAGAATAGTAAACACTAATCAGGAATTTGTTGCGGTCGTTTGCTTTTAATGCATACCAAGCTAGCGCTGCAACGCTGATTAGCGCCTTTATCCTAAATATCATTTAATTGTTTTTCGGAGAATTGCGCTATGACCATAGCAATGGGACGCGCACAAGCCGGGCGGGGATGGTTCGACGTCCTCGACGACTGGCTGAAGCGCGATAGATTTGTATTCATCGGCTGGTCAGGCCTGCTTTTGTTTCCCTGCGCCTACATGGCGATAGGGGGCTGGCTGACTGGTACGACCTTTGTCACCTCCTGGTACACCCACGGACTGGCTTCTTCCTATCTGGAAGGCTGCAACTTTTTGACCGTTGCGGTTTCGACACCGGCAGACAGCATGGGGCACTCTTTGCTGCTGCTGTGGGGACCTGAAGCCCAAGGCGACTTTGTGCGCTGGTGCCAGATTGGCGGTTTGTGGACATTCACGGCGCTGCACGGTGCTTTTGGTTTGATTGGCTTCATGCTGCGCCAGTTTGAGATTGCGCGGCTGGTGGGGATTCGTCCTTACAACGCCATCGCCTTCAGCGCGCCGATAGCGGTGTTTGTATCAGTGTTTTTGATGTACCCGCTGGGCCAGTCGAGCTGGTTTTTCGCACCGAGCTTCGGGGTAGCGGCTATCTTCCGCTTCCTGTTGTTCTTCCAAGGCTTCCACAACTGGACGTTGAACCCGTTTCACATGATGGGTGTGGCGGGCGTCTTGGGAGGCGCTTTGCTGTGTGCGATCCATGGTGCGACGGTAGAGAACACTTTGTTCCAGGACAGCGAGAATGCCAACACCTTCCGGGCCTTCGAGCCGACGCAGGCAGAAGAGACCTATTCGATGGTGACGGCGAACCGATTCTGGTCACAGATATTCGGTATTGCGTTTTCGAACAAGCGCTGGCTGCACTTTTTCATGTTGTTTGTGCCTGTCACAGGCTTGTGGATGAGCGCAGTGGGCGTGGTTGGCTTAGGTTTGAACCTGCGAGCGTATGACTTTGTATCGCAGGAGATTCGAGCGGCGGAGGATCCAGAGTTTGAGACGTTCTACACCAAGAACATCTTGCTGAACGAAGGACTGCGCGCTTGGATGGCGCCGACTGACCAACCGCACGAGAAGTTTGTATTCCCCGAAGAGGTACTGCCTCGCGGTAACGCACTCTAATCGTCGAATGATTTAACTGGGGGCACGGTCTTATTGGCCGTGCCTTTTTTTGATGTCTCTTTCAGGATGCAAAAAATTTTCCTTCAGAGCAGTCAAATCGAGATTGACTGTGTTACCTTAGCTTTAGTGGCTTAGCTGATAGTTACTGAGCCGCTGCAAAGGTTAGAGAATAACCGTTTAGGGAACAAGGAGGTGATGCCCATGCAAGATAGTAGTAAACGCACGGGTCTCCAGGTTGAGGTAAGCCGGCTGAGCGCCGGGGCTGTTCGCTAACAGCCAGTTCCTCTCGGATCTCTACGGAGATCTTTTTGTGAAACTGGTTGTTGGAGATCCTTCCGGCAGTCTGGTTTCAGCCTGAGACCCGCTACACCGCTCCCATTTCATGAAGGTGAGGACTTGTCCAAACTTTCCCCGAATGGGAGCGGATAGTTTTTTAAAGCGCACTCAATGCGTCAGGCTTATAGCTGTCGCGGTTTCATCAAAGACGTTGTTCTACAGCAGAGTCTAGAATCTTCAGCCCAGGCAGAATGCTGCCTAGGCAATAATGTGTTCCAAACTCAGCTGAAATATCTCAAAGTGCCGATAGTGTAACCTCTGTAGGCATTCCTGGATCGCCGTTAATCGCTACCTGACGCTGGTTAGCATGAAGATGGCGCATCAGCTTATAAACCGTCTCAATTTCGTCAACGGCTCCCATCTTTTCCGCCAGAGCCTGCAGCGATAGCGGTTCTGCCGCCTCTTTTAGAATTTGTACTGCCTGAAGCTGCAGCTTCAAAACGCTGGCGGCTGCCTTCTTACCCGCTTCCACGCCGGGCTGATGGTAGGCGTTGATATTGACAAGAGAAGCATAAAGCCCTACAGCTCTTTCATACAGGGCGATTAGCGCGCCGACATTGTGAGCATTAACCTGGGGAATGGTCATGGTGATAGACTCGCGGCCATTGTCAAACAGGGCCTGCCGCGTTCCCTGCAGAAAGCCAAAAAGATAGTCACCAGAGGTGACACCCGGTTCGACCTGAACGGACTCCCCGTGACGGTCTTCTAGAACCTCGATGAAGGTGACAAAAAAGCTGGGTACGCCTTCCCGGAGCTGCTGAACGTAAGCGTGCTGGTCAGTAGATCCTTTATTGCCGTAGACGGCAATACCTTGGTAAACCACGTTGCCGTCAAGATCTTTTTCTTTACCCAGGGATTCCATTACGAGCTGCTGCAGATAGCGGCTAAACAACAGCAGACTGTCCTTATAGGGCAGAATTACCATGTCTTTTTCGCCCTTGCCATTGCCAGCGTGATACCAGGCCAGCGCCATCATAGCCGCCGGATTGTTCTGCAGTTCTGGAACGCGAGTGACGGCATCCATCTGCTTGGCTCCCCCCAGAATAGAGCGAATATCAATGCCCTGCAGCGCTGCGGGTAGCAGGCCAACTGCTGAGAGTTCCGAGGTGCGCCCCCCTACCCAATCATGCATGGGAAAGGTCGCCAGCCAGCCTTCGCTGTGGGCCATTTTGTCGAGATTGCTGCCGACGCCTGTGACGGCGATCGCGTACTGCGAGAAGTCTAGCCCCTGCTGCTCGTAGCGGTACTTGGTTTCAATCATGCCGTTGCGGGTTTCCTGCGTACCGCCCGATTTAGAGGTGACAATGACGAGGGTGGTGGCTAGGCGCTCGGCCAGTCGTGCTAGCGTCCGGTCGATGCCTTCTGGATCGGTATTGTCGATGAAGTGGACTTCTAGGGGCGGAAAATCTGGCCCCAACGCTTGGGCAACAAATTGAGGCCCCAGTGCTGATCCACCAATGCCGATAGAAAGAATGTCTGTAAACTGCTCGCGCTCAGGAGGATGAATGACCCCGGTGCGCACTTTGCTGGCAAACTCTTCAATGCGAACCAGCGTATCGATGATGTCCTGGCGGATTTCGTCATTGGGGGCAAGGTCAGGATCTCGCAGCCAGTAGTGCCCCACCATGCGGTTTTCATCAGGATTGGCGATCGCGCCTGCCTCTAACGCAGCCATGTCCTCAAAGGCTCTGTCGAAGCGAGGTTTCATCTGCTCAACAAAGGCGTCGTCGAAGCGCATACGGCTGATGTCGAGGTAAAAACTCAGTCCCGCATCGTAGAATAGCCAGTCTTGATACCGTTGCCAGAGTGCGGCAGCATCCATAGTAATCTAAGCCTACTTGTTACCTATTGTTCTAAAAACACTCAACAGTAGTGTAATGGCTGCAGCTTAGGAAACAATGTAGCGATCGATGGAAAATCGCCATAGGATCTTCAGGATCGTCGAGGGTAAGCCAGGAGACGGGTGGATAAGTGGACAACACCTTTCTGCCGATCCCCCCTTCTGATAGACTCTTAGGTTGAGATCGGTCTATGAAAACCAACGCAGAATCGGCAGTTTAGAGGAGATATCCCGTGGAAAGTACCCTCGGTCTGGAAATTATTGAGGTTGTCGAACAGGCGGCGATCGCATCAGCACGCTGGATGGGCAAAGGCGAAAAAGATACCGCTGACCAAGTGGCAGTAGAGGCCATGCGGGAGCGGATGAACAAGATTTATATGCGCGGCAAGATTGTCATTGGTGAGGGCGAACGGGACGATGCGCCTATGCTCTACATCGGTGAAGAGGTGGGTATCTGTACGCGGCCTGATGCTAAAGAGTATTGCAACCCCGACGAGCTGATTGAAATCGACATCGCCGTTGACCCCTGTGAGGGCACCAATCTGGTAGCCTACGGTCAGAATGGCTCGATGGCCGTACTGGCTATTTCTGAAAAAGGCGGTCTGTTTGCCGCTCCTGACTTCTACATGAAGAAGCTAGCAGCCCCTCCCCAGGCCAAGGGCAAAGTTGATATCAACAAGTCAGCCACTGAAAACCTCAAGATTCTAGCCGAGTGTCTCAATCGCGGTATTGACGAACTGGTGGTCGTCGTTATGAAGCGCGATCGCCACACTGAGCTAATCAAAGAAATCCGCGACGCGGGTGCGCGGGTGCGCCTAATTTCTGACGGCGATGTCTCAGCCGCAATTTCCTGCGCTTTCTCAGGCACCAACATCCATGCTCTGATGGGTATTGGCGCCGCGCCAGAAGGCGTCATTTCTGCAGCCGCAATGCGCTGCTTGGGCGGACATTTCCAGGGCCAGCTCATCTACGACCCGGCCATTGTTAAAACCGGGCTGATTGGCGAAAGCAAAGAGGCCAACCTGAAGCGTTTGTCAGATATGGGAATCAACGACCCCGATAAGGTCTACAACGCTGATGAACTCGCCTCTGGCGAGACCGTGCTGTTTGCTGCCTGCGGCATCACTCCTGGCGTTCTGATGGAAGGGGTGCGCTTCTTTCATGGAGGCGCTAGAACCCAGTCCTTAGTCATTTCCAACCAGTCGATGACGGCTCGGTTTGTAGACACCATTCACATGGTTGAATCGCCTCAAACGCTGCAGCTACACTAAAAGCTGAGGAGGCTTTAACAGCCCTGACGGTTTTTTGCCAAGAGCTTACAGCGGCAGAGCGCTTAAGATGGGAATAGAGCGACATGCTATTGGCTTCATTTTATGAGGCGCAGGTCGAGCTATTCCCATTTGCCTTTGTAAGAGAAAATTCCGTTTGATGGATTTTTGTTGAGTTTTCTTGAGTCGAGGTCGGTTTATTCATAAGTTCAGAAATGCCGATCTAGTTTGATTCTTTGGAGTTTGTCTTCAGTTCAAGCTGATTTGATTATTAAAAGCGAAGTTTTAACCTTGGCTGCGATCGCCCATCGGGCAGAGTGGATAAAAGATCTTTTGGGAGGAAGAATGAATATTGCCGTTGTCGGCCTTAGCCACAAAACAGCGCCTGTTGAAGTCCGTGAAAAGCTCAGTATTCCAACACCTCAGACTGCTGATGCGATCGCCCAGCTTTGCAGCTATCCCCACATCGAAGAAGTTTGCATCCTAAGTACCTGTAACCGCTTGGAGCTGCATCTAGTCATCAGCGACACGGAGCAGGGCATTCGGGAAGTCAGCCAGTTTTTAGCCGACTACGGCCAGGTACCCCTGCCGGAGCTGCGCCGCCATCTGTTCATCCTGCTGCATCAAGATGCCGTCATGCACCTGATGCGGGTTTCTGCCGGGCTTGACAGCCTGGTGCTGGGCGAGGGACAAATTCTGTCTCAGGTGAAGCACGCCCATCAGCTAGGTCAGCAGCATAAAGGCATTGGCCGCGTCCTCAGCCGTTTGTTCAAGCAGGCCATCAGCGCCGGTAAACGGGTGCGGACTGAAACCAGCATTGGTACAGGGGCTGTCTCAATTAGCTCTGCCGCCGCTGAGCTGGCTTGCCTCAAGGCCGGAGATCTGACCTCGCGCCGCATTGTTATTCTAGGGGCGGGCAAAATGGCGCGGCTGCTGGTGCAGCATCTGCTTTCTAAGCGAGCCATGCACATCATGATTCTCAACCGCTCAATCGAGCGAGCTGATGCCCTCGCCCGGCAGTTTGAGCCAGGTGCAATCCAAACCGGCACGCTCGACAATATGCTGGATGCGGTTCTAGATTCAGAACTAGTATTTACCTGCACGGCGGCCACTGAACCGCTAATTGTCCGTGAACATTTAGAGAAAACTTTGACTGCGCCGCGATCGCTGATGCTGTTCGATATCGCCGTGCCGCGCAATGTTCACAGCAATGTGAACGAACTGAGCAACGTCCAGGCGTTCAATGTGGATGATCTAAAAGCGGTGGTGGCTCAAAACCAAGAAAGCCGCCGTCAAATGGCTTTGGAGGCGGAAGCGCTGTTAGAAGAGGAAATTGAGGCTTTTATCGACTGGTGGCGATCGCTTGATACGGTTTCAACGATTAGCAGCCTGCGCAGCAAGGTTGAAGGAATTCGCGAGCAGGAGCTAGAAAAAGCCCTTTCTCGCCTTGGCTCAGAGTTTACCGACAAGCATCAGGCCGTGATCGAGGCGCTAACTCGCGGCATCGTCAACAAAATTCTGCACGATCCGATGGTGCAGTTGAGGGCGCAGCGTGACATTGACGCTCGCAAACAGGCGATGCAAACCCTGCACGTGTTGTTCAACTTAGAAGCGGCCTCCAGTCAAAAATATAGCTAGCTCTGTAATTCAGTATTTCAGGTCGTCATCGCAGTTAGAAAAGCTACTGGCAGCGATCCGCAAGTAACGGCTAGGCGGATCGCTTTGTCTTAGCTACCAACCTGTCTGCAAATCTTTCATTTTGATTCAGTCAGCCTGTTTTTTGGAAACCGACAGGCTAGATTAGGACTGACCTATCTAAAAAGTCAGTCTATAGACGGAGTGAATTGAGTGATTAGAGCAGCTTGGCGGCGGACAGGTTTGGGGTGTCTGCGGGTCTCAATTCCCATCATTTTATGGTTGGCTGCTGTGGGTGCGGTTGGGGCCGTTAAAGCTGAGGCAGGACTGCTGGCTGAGCCCGCTGCTAAAGAGGACACGAACGAGTCATCTAACAATCAGCCTGACGGACTGCGACCTTTTGACGAAGCGATCGCAGATATGGAAAAAGTAGAGGGGCTGTTTACCCTCTATCGCAACGCCGACAAGAACAAGCTATATTTGGCGCTATCGCCCCAGCAGCTCAATCAGAACTATCTGCTCATCGCTACTCTAGACTCCGGCATCGGTGAGTCGGGACTTTTCAGCGGCTGGCCCATCAATGACACGCTGATTCAGTTTAGACAGGCTCCTAACAACAAGCTCCATCTTGTTGTGCCCAATCTCTATTTTCGGAGTCAGCCCGATCAGCCCGAAAGACAGGCTTTACTGGAGCGCTCTTACAGCGACTCGATTCTCTCAGCCCTAAACATCGTTAGCATTCACCCCGAAACTGAGGTCATGCTGATCGATCTGGCTAATTTGCTACTCAACCACGATCCGGCTGACGTGATGTCAGCGCTGAGCTGGAGCTTAGGCAGCTACAGTGCCGACAGCAGCACTTCCTACATTGGTCAGGTGCAAAACTTGCCCGCCAATCTTGAGATTGAGTCAGTCTTGGGTTTTACCGGAGGCGGTGGCGACAGCCTGTTTTTCTTCGGCTTTGACAGCCTGCCGGACGCTAGGGGGTTCAACCTCCGAG
Organism: Sphaerothrix gracilis Ecp01; assembly: GCF_030405905.1. Lineage (NCBI taxonomy): Bacteria > Bacillati > Cyanobacteriota > Cyanophyceae > Nodosilineales > Nodosilineaceae > Sphaerothrix > Sphaerothrix gracilis. The sequence goes on along the minus strand of NZ_JASATW010000016.1, from coordinate 88,087 downwards.
TCCGCTACAGCCTGTCAGCCCTGCCCGCTCAGAGCCGCTATCAGCCCCGCCTAGCAGATGAGCGGGTAGGCTATTTTGTCACTGCTTATCAAACGCCTCTTGATTATCGCCGCCAAGATCCCTTTACCCGCTATATCCAGCGCTGGCACCTAGAAAAGCAAAACCCGGAGGCAGACCTTTCTCCGCCTCAAGAGCCTATTGTCTTTTGGATTGAGAATACGGTGCCAGTAGAGTACCGAACGGCTATTCGTGAAGGGGTGTTGATGTGGAATGAAGCCTTTGAAAAAATAGGCTTTCAAGGCGCGATCGAAGTACGGCAGATGCCTGATGATGCTGACTGGAATCCAGCAGACATTCGCTACAACACCATTCGCTGGTCAGACTCTTTTCGGCCCTGGGCTGAAGCGCTCGGCCCTTCCCGCGTCAATCCGCTGACCGGAGAAATTCTAGATGCGGATATTGTCATTGATGCCAATGTCATCCGTCAGCTAAATGGCAGCTATCGGACCCTAGCCAGTAATCTTGGCCCTAGTGAACAGCTCTACGGTCAGCTCTGCGGACATCGCTATCAGGGATATCTAGCCCAGTGGATGCTGTCTCAGGCCAATAACTCGCTAGATCAGCTCTTGGCCAATCCACGGCAACTCGCCGCTGCGCCCGCCACCCTGCAGCAGCAGCTCCGCCAGCGGTGCGTGGGATTGTCAGCGGCTCAGCAGAGCGCCTTTGGCGCATTGGCCTTAAACACGGTTCAGCTAGGGGCTAGCGATCGCCTAGATTTAGACACCTATATTTATCAATATCTGCGAGCACTTACAGCCCACGAAGTCGGTCATACTCTAGGGCTGCGCCATAATTTTCGCGGCAGCTTGATGCTCTCTCCAGCAGAACTCCACAATCAGGAAATTACCCGATCGCAGGGATTAGTCAGCTCCCTGATGGACTATTTTCCTGTCAACTTGGCCCCACCAGATATGGCTCAGGGTGACTATTTTCCCGCCCAGCTAGGCCCCTATGATGAGTGGGCAATTGAGTATGGCTACAAGCCGATCGAGGCTATCCATCCCCAGCTAGAGCAGCCAGAACTGCGGGCGATCGCCAGCCAAATTGAGCGACCAGAACTCACCTATGGCACGGACGAAGATGCTTTTAGCTTCTTAGATCCAGAAACCAATGCTTTTGATCTCAGCAGCGACCCGCTGCAGTATGCCCAATGGCAAATGCAGAACGCTCAGGCAGTTTGGCAGCGGCTAGAAAACGGCTATTTGCTGCCAGATGAGAGCTATGGTGTCCTCCGCGATCGCTTTGAAACGGTCTTTAACTACTACTTCAGTCAGGCGCTAACCGTCTCTAACTACGTCGGCGGTCGGCGGTTTAACCGTCAATATCCCGGTGATGCCAATGGCCGCTTACCGTTTGAGCCAATTGCCTTAGAAAAGCAGCAGCAGGCTTTAGCAACGCTGCAGACCTATGTTTTTGACGCAGATGTCTTTGACTTTTCGCCTCAGCTCCTGAATCAGCTCGCCCCTGACCGCTGGTTTCACTGGGGCAGCTACGCTCTAGTTTCGTCCCTAGACTATCCCATCTACGATCGGGTTTCTTTTCTGCAGGGCATTGTGCTGATCGATTTGCTCTCAGCCACGCGCCTGTCTCGGATTCAGGAGCTAGAGCTAAAGGCCGGTTCAGAGGTCGTGCTGACTCTGCCCGACCTGTTTGAGAATCTACAGCAGGGCATCTGGAGCGAGCTTGAAGCCGAGTCTACTGAAGTTGGACTCCTGCGCCGAGGTTTGCAGCGGCACTACCTAAATATTTTGAGCGGCATGGTGCTGCGTAGCCCCAGTCAGCCCACAAACTTTCTAGAGCTGATTACAGTCTTTGAAACGATGGCCACTCCGGAAGATGCCAGGGTAATCGCCCGCTATCAGCTACGGCAGCTAGAGCGCGATATTGCCAGCGTGCTGCGAAAACAGGGAAGGGATTTGGATATTACGACCCTGGCTCATTTAGAAGATAGCCGAGAACGGATTCAGCAGGTTCTCAGCGCTCAGCGAGTAGCGCAGTAGTTAAACACTAAATGGCAGATTGCATGGCATTTGCGGCTCAATAAACATCCGAAACTAGGCTAATCTCGTGCCCAATTGATCTAGATTCAGTCTAAAATCGAGTCGTCTGTGAGCCTTGCCGCCGAGCAGGCTACGAACACCCGGGTTAACGCATATTGACTGCTATGGATGATATTCCAGAGGCTTTAAGGGAGGGGGCACTTGGCGATCGCAGCGATCGTCCGACTAGCTCTCGCTGGCTGTGGCTAGGAATTGGCATTTTTGCCGCAGTGGGGCTGGGTGCCTTCACTGCTTGGCAAACAGCCGCTCTTAGCCAGCGCAGCAGCAATGGCGCAGTAACGCAGATGGACGCCGCTGCTGAGGATGCCGCGCGCGTTGTTATGGCTGAGCCGACTTCTTCAACCGCGGTGACTGCTGCGCAGGTGCCAACTATACTGGGGCACAGAGCTTATGAAGAGGTACCCCGCGATCGCTTGGTCAAGATCGTGGCGGATGGCAGCATCAAGCTAGAGCGGGCTGCTGCTGAGAAGTTTTTAGATATGCAGGCCCAAGCTAGAGTGGAAGGCATTTACCTCCGTCCCGTCTCAGGCTTTCGCTCTAATGAGGATCAAGACTATTTGTTTTTTCAGATCAAAGCCGATCGCACCCAGCGGACTGACGTACGGGCCGAAGTCAGCGCTCCACCAGGCTACAGCGAACACCATACGGGCTATGCCATCGATATCTTAGACGGTTCGCGGCCCGATATTGATTTGGAAGTCGCCTTTGAAAATACGCCCGCTTTTCGCTGGCTGGAGCAGAATGCGGCTCGCTATAGCTTTGAACTCTCATTCCCGAAAGACAATGTTCAGGGAATTAGTTATGAACCCTGGCATTGGCGATTTGTCGGCGATCGCGATAGCTTAGAAACGTTCTATAAAGAAGACAGCCGCCCTGAGCCTGCAGAGTCGGCGCCAGCCCCTCAATAATGCGACAAACTACGCTCAATCTCGTTGCCATCAGTATTTTTGCCCTAACGATGGCCAGTCTGCTAGGGCCACTGCTGCAGGTTTCCCCTGTCATTCCGGCGGCGGCGACGGTAGGCTTGCTAGGCATTGTCACGCTAGACCAGCTGAGCCTTGGGGGAAGACTGGGCGCTATTGTGATAGATGGCCTAGATCGGACCTCATCAACTTATCGAGAACGCATCTTACATCACGAAGCAGGCCACTTTTTGATAGCGCATCTCTTAGAGATTCCGGTGGTTGATTACACCCTCAGCCCTTGGGAAACCTGGCGCAAAGGGCTGCCGGGGCTAGGGGGCGTTGTTTTTGATACAAGTGCTCTAGAAGAGGCGTTTGCCCAAGGCCAGATTTCGGCCCAGTCGCTCAACCACTTCTGCATGGTGTGGATGGCGGGTATCGCGGCTGAGCAAATTGTCTATGGAGCTGCTGCTGGTGGCGACGACGATCGCCAAAAGCTACGCTTGGTCTGCGTCAATCTGCAAATAGCAGTCAGTCAAGCCGCTATGCGAGAGCGCTGGTCACTGCTACAGGCTAAAACGCTAATTCAGCAGCACCAGGCGGCTTACTCTGCCTTGGTGCAGGCTATGGCCGAGCGAGAGCCAATTGCTGTCTGTCGTCAACTGTTGCGCGAGCAATGCCAGCCGGAAACCGCTACTTAGCCGCTCACCGCCCGGTTGCGCCCTGTCGATTTCGCCTTCAACAAGTTTTGATCGGCTCGCTGCAGCAGTGCCATGCCTGAGTCGGTTCCATCCTGGCGCAGACTGGCAACACCAACGCTGACTGTGATAGGCAGTACTAGCTCTTGCTCTGGGCTGGCTGGTATCACGCTGAAAGGATGCTGGTGAATTAGCTGGCAGAGTCGCTGGGCAATCTGAGCCGCTTCGGCAGCACCAGTATCTGTCAGAGTAATAGCAAACTCCTCACCCCCATAGCGATAGGGCGTATCATCAAAGCGCATGTTGTGCTTGAGGCGCTCGGCTAGCAAGCGCAGCACTTGATCGCCGACCAAATGACCGTAGGTATCGTTAACAGACTTAAAGTAGTCGATGTCAATCAGCAGCAGGCTAAAATCAAGCCCTTTATCTTGAGCATTTTTGATCTGGCGAGATAGCTCCCAGTCAAAAGCGCGGCGGTTCCCGATTTGAGTGAGCGCATCTGACAGAGCGATCGCGGAAAGGAAATTATTTTCCTGCGACAACGTGCGATACAGGCTGGCCTGACGCAGTCCTGCTGCCACATAGGCTCTTAAGAGTTCTTCATAGCTGGGATCAGCGGTCGGTAGGGCTAAATAGGCATTAGCGCCGGCTGCTAAGGCTAAAATCGTCTTGCTGATATCGTCAGCGCCCAGAGATAGGGCTGATGACTGGTGAACTAATAAAATGCAGTAGATCCAGCTTAGCTGTGGCCCTTGTTTAATCTGCTGACAAAGTTCCCAATTTAGCGGTTGGCTGGCCTGTAGCAGGAGCAGGTGAGGCGGCGAATTATAAATGAGCGTTTCGGCCTCACCATAGCTTTGGGCCGTTAGAATTTCTGCCTCCAGTGAGAGAATCTGCTCTGAGGTTTTGCGGCAAAACGGGCGATCGCCCACTAAAAGCAAGGCTCCAGTCATGTGTGGGTAAAAAGGAAGTTTGATATGGGCACACGACAGGCCAGTTCAGGCAGTTTTAGAGATAGTCTAGTGTATGAGTACAGTAGGGTTAGCCCTAAAAATGAGTCTGAAAGCGGAAAAGTTGATGTTCTGACGCGTCCCCGACGTTGGTTTTTTAGGAGAGCTTAGAGCCTCCCCCAAAGCCCCTTTACCTGATTTTGCTATGGCAGCGGCATAATCGAGGTCTCAGCATCTACACTTTAAGAGTGAGCCTCAGCAAATAGACCAGTGCAATTAGCGAACAGCAGGAATGTTGTCACAGCCTGCATGGCGGTAGTCTGTTTGACTTCAAGGTCAGATACACTGGCTCCGGAATCTTAAGGTAATCGCTAGGTTAAAGGCAAGATAACTGAGTGTATGCCAGTATTCTGCCCAATCTGACTAAAATTACAGCCTCAGTCGCTCTTACCTATATCGGTGAGCTGGAAATCTTAAGCTTGAGCTTTTTGACAAATATCGTTCAGAATAGAAATCTAAAAATCCACATTCCAAAATCCATACCCAAGCCGTTCATGCCTGTTTCTCGGTCTCAGTCTCAACCCAGTATGCTAAGTGGTGCAGAAATTCGCCAGCAGTTTCTGTCTTTTTACGCAGAGCGTGGGCATGAAGTGCTGCCTAGCGCTTCGCTGATTCCTGAAGACCCCACGGTTCTGCTAACGATTGCAGGAATGCTGCCCTTCAAGCCAATTTTTCTAGGACAGCGACAGGCAAACTTTGATCGAGCTACCAGTTCACAAAAGTGCATTCGCACCAACGACATTGAAAATGTGGGCCGTACGGCACGGCACCATACTTTCTTTGAGATGCTGGGCAATTTCAGCTTTGGCGATTATTTCAAAGAACAGGCGATCGCTTGGGCTTGGGAACTTTCCACACAGGTTTTTGGTTTGCCGCCGGAACAAGTCGTGGTTAGCGTTTTTGTAGATGATGATGAGGCGTTTGCCATTTGGCGCGATCAGGTCGGTATTCCGGCCCATCGCATCATTCGTATGGGCGCTGAAGACAACTTTTGGGCGGCAGGGCCTACGGGGCCTTGTGGTCCCTGCTCTGAGCTGTACTACGACTTCCAGCCTGAGAAAGGCGATCAGGACATTGACCTAGAAGATGATAGCCGCTTCATCGAGTTTTACAACCTGGTCTTCATGCAGTACAACCGGGACAGCGAAGGTACGCTGACACCGCTGCAAAACCAGAATATTGACACGGGTTTAGGGCTAGAGCGCATGGCTCAAATTCTGCAGCAAAAGCCCAATAACTACGAAACCGATCTAATTTTTCCGATTATTCAAACGGCAGCCGCGATCGCGCAGATCGACTATGCCCAAGCCAGTGAAGCGACAAAAACTTCGCTCAAAGTCATCGGCGATCATGTCCGAGCTGTCACCCACCTAATTGCCGATGGCGTCAAAGCCTCAAATGAGGAACGCGGCTACGTGCTGCGCCGTTTAATTCGCCGCGTGGTGCGGCATGGGCGGCTGCTAGGGATCGATCGCCCCTTTACGGTCGAAGTAGCAGAGTCAGCGATTGGCCTGATGGCGGCTGCCTACCCCAACCTGAAGGAACGAGCCACTGCGATTAAAGCCGAGCTAGAGCGAGAAGAAAAGCGCTTTTTAGAAACTCTCGATCGCGGCGAAAAGCTGCTGGCTGAAATTATCCAACAGGCGATCGCCGCCAAACAGTCGCAAATTTCCGGGGAAGATGCTTTCGTCCTCTACGATACCTACGGCTTTCCGGTGGAGCTAACTGAAGAAATAGCCGCCGAACAAGGGCTGAGCGTTGACTTAGCGGGTTATCAGGCCGAGATGGCGCAGCAGAAAGCGCGATCGCGGGCGGCCCACGAAACCATTGACCTAACAGTGCAGGGCAGCTTAGATAAGCTAGCCGAGCATATTCACTCGACTGAATTTTTGGGCTATACTGCCGCGACTGTTGATAGTCCGGTGGAAGCCATTTTGATTGCAGGCCAATCAGTTGAACAGGCTGAGGCCGGAGCCGAAGTGCAAGTTGTTCTATCGCAAACGCCGTTCTACGCTGAATCTGGCGGCCAGATTGGCGATCGCGGCTATCTCTCTGGCGACAATCTGCTGATTCGGATTGAGGACGTTAAGAAAGAAGGCGAGATTTTTGTCCATTTTGGTCGGATTGAGCGGGGGCAAGTCCGCGTTGGTGACGGGGTTTCGGCGCAGATTGACCGAGCCTGTCGTCGCCGCGCTCAGGCCAATCACACGGCAACCCATTTGCTCCAGGCAGCCCTGAAGACAATTGTGGACAACTCTATTTCCCAGGCGGGTTCACTGGTTGACTTTGATCGCCTACGGTTTGACTTCAACTGTCCCCGTGCCCTTACCCCGGCAGACCTGCAGCAGATTGAGGCGCAGGTCAACACCTGGATAGCTGAGGGCCATCAAGCCGACGTGATGCTGATGCCGATCGCTGAAGCTAAGGCCAAAGGGGCCGTCGCCATGTTTGGCGAAAAGTATGGCGATGAGGTGCGCGTGATTGACTTTCCGGGCGTCTCAATGGAGCTGTGCGGCGGTACCCACGTCAGCAATACGGCTGAAATTGGTGCTTTTAAGATTATTTCGGAGTCGGGTATCTCCGCTGGCGTGCGTCGGATTGAGGCGGTAGCAGGACCAGCCGTACTGGACTATCTCAACCTGCGAGATCAGGTGGTACGAGAGCTGAGCGATCGCTTTAAGGTCAAGCCGGAAGAGCTGCCAGAACGGGTGGCTAACCTCCAATCAGAGCTAAAAAATGCCCAGAAAACACTAGACGCTCTTAAGTCCGAGCTGGCCCAGGCTAAATCGGCTCAGCTTGCAGATAGCGCTAAGCCCGTTGGCGACTTTAAGGTGCTGGTGTCCGAGCTAGAAGGCGTTGATGCCGAAGCGCTGAAAGGGGCCGCTGAGCGCCTGTTGCAAAAGCTGGGCGAAGGGGCAGTGGTGCTTGGCTCAGTGCCCGATGCAGGTAAGGTTAGCCTGGTGGCGGCGTTTAGTCCGATGGTGGTCAAGCAAGGCCTTCAGGCAGGCAAGTTCATTGGCGGCATTGCGAAGCGCTGCGGCGGTGGCGGCGGCGGTCGGCCCAACTTGGCTCAGGCCGGGGGGCGACAGCCGGAGAAGCTGCAGGAAGCCCTGACCGCCGCTGAGCAGCAGCTTGTTAATGTGTTAATGCCTTAGGGCAAAAACTCAGAGTCAGCCTAACATTTCACTGTGACTCCCAGATCTGATTTATCTCTGATGAAATGATCGTCTAAGCTAGCAGTTCGCTGACGCCTGACCCATTCTGTTTTTGTCGGCGGATTTTTTAGCTATCTATAAGGTGATTGATATTGCCGTTGACTTGCCGGTGGCAACCATAGCATTCATTAGAGCAGTTGTTCCTTTAGTATAGGCATCAGACAATCTGTATCCGCGCAATAAAATTATCGATCCGTTACAAACCTTTGCTCAAAATCAATCCAGTAAGATTGAGTGAGATCTTTAGCCAGTTTTTGCGCAAAATAACAACAACAGTTTGTGGAACTTTCTAAATCAGCCGATCTAGAAAGCTTGGTTTAGTGGACGAACTTTTTCAAAATTCTCAACTCATGGGGCAGCAAGACGATCTACCAAATCAGCCAAAAGCGTCTGCCCAGGATCCGGCAGCCATTCTAAAGGAGCTACGGCAAGATTTAGATCAGTTTCAGCAGCAGTTTTCCGGGCAGTTAGTCTCAGAGATTGAGCAGCTTCAGGCCCGTAAGTCTCGCCTAATGCAGGATCTAGAACTGCTGGAGGCAGACTATGAAGCTCTACAGGCTGATTATCATTCTCTACAGACCGACAAAGAAATTGCGCTGTCTAAACAACAGCAGGCGCAGCAGCAGGTTTGGGCTAAGCGCCTCGCTCAGGCTTTGGCAGGACACCTGCAGGCTCAGCTGACTCAGTCTCTTCAAGCCGCTGCGTTAGAGGCGCGTGATTTGCCTGCCAATGTGCCCACTGATGCTTATCGCTCAACCCACAATATCAATCAGCTACTAACGTCCTTGGACTCTAGCTTGAGCAGCACCTTGCAGTCATTACAGCAAGACCTCAACAGCTATCAGAGCGGTCTGAATCGGCAAATTAGCCGGATGCATTCTCTGGAAAAACAGGGGGAAGTCATCTTAGATGCTCTAGTAGGACGGCTCAATCAGCAGCTACAGCAGCAAATGGGCCAGATACCGCCGTCTGCCGACTCTTATCTCCAATCTCCCAGAGCGCAGATAGCCGGTGAGACGGCGGATTTACCACCAGAGCAGCTCCCGGCTCCGGCTCGATCCCTCGGCCCTGCCTCTGTACGTCAGCTTTCGCGGCTGCAAAAGGGCTTAGCGCTGATCTTTATGTCTACCCTGGCCCTGTCTTTTCACAATGTTTTGGTGCAAATTATCGGTCGGGGAGCGCGGTTGTTCAATTTACTGCCCGTGGGGCAAGTTTTGCCGCTGAATGTGCCCAATGCCCTATTGCTGCTGTTTCTGCGGATGCTGGTGGTGCTGCCGATTATGGCGCTGATTGCACCGCAGCTTTATCCTGCCGTTTGGCGCGATTTGAGTCAGTTTTTAGAAGGACGCGATCGCCGTTCGGTTCTGCAGGTAATTGGCAGCGGTTTCTTTTTGTTTACGTCCCAGATTCTAATTTATAAAGCTATTCCTGAAATTGGTTCCGGCGTGGCGGTGACGCTGCTGTTTATGTATCCGTTGATTACGGTGCCGCTGGCCTGGTTCTTGTTTGGCGATCGCCCGACGGCTCTGCGCGGCATGGTGATGGTAGCGATCGCTATGGGTATCTTCATGGTTTCCTGGCCGACCATCAATAGCTATCTACTTGCTGGAGGCAATATTTCGCCTTGGGGGCTAGGAGCTGCCTTGCTCTCTAGCGTTGCTTTTGCCTTGTATCTGATTGCCATGCAGATTAGCTTTCGCAAACTGCATCCGGTGCCAGTTACCTTGCTGCAGTTCACCACGATTCTGGTGCTAACAGGCGGGGTCGTCGCGGCTTTATCTGTTTCCCAAGCTTTGGGCTATCCGCTGCTGGGAGCGCGGTTGGAGCCGCCGCTTAATGCGTCGGCTTTGGTGATTAGCTTTTTGCTGTTAGGCGTCTTGACCCTGATAGGCTACTTGTTCAATAACTATGGCGTTCGTCTAATGGGGGCTGCTAAAGCCTCCATCGTCGCCTCTAGCGGCCCGGTAGTAACGGCAGTACTCGCTGCTATCATTACGCCGGGGGCTCAGACTAACCTACAGCTCATTGAGTGGATTGGCATTTTGCTGGTCACTTTAGGCGTTGCCGCCCTGAGCTTTGAGCGCATGACGGGCAAGAAGAAACGTGCCGCTAGTTAGCTGTCAGTTAAAGATAAAGACTTGCAGCCGGTAAAAATTAAAACGGAGAGGGAGGGATTCGAACCCTCGTTACCCGGTTAGGATAAACAGCATTTCCAGTGCTGCGCCTTCAACCACTCGGCCACCTCTCCAGAGGTGCATGTTTAGTTTTCTGCACTGAATCGATATCGTATCAGAAATTCAGCCCCAAAGCACAGAAAATCTCAGATTTGCCAGCACAGGCCGCTATGATCGAGGCTGTGGACACTTGGTTTGCTGGCTTTTAATTCATGACTGATTCTTACACTGTTCGGGTTCATCATCGGCAGCAAGGGACTGACTATACGGTAGAAGTGCCTGCCGATCGCTATATTTTGCAGACTGCCGAGAATCAGGGGGCCAACTTACCCTTTGCCTGCCGCAACGGAGCCTGCACCACCTGTGCCGTGCGGGTGCTTTCTGGTGAGGTCAACCAGCCAGAAGCAATGGGGCTTTCACCTGATCTGAGGCGTCAGGGGTACGCGCTGCTGTGCGTTAGCTATCCCTGCTCAGATCTAGAGGTAGAAACTCAAGACGAAGACGAAGTTTACGAACTGCAGTTTGGCCGCTACTTTGGTAAGGGGAAAGTCCGCTTTGGACTGCCTTTAGATGAAGATTAAGCGGGTGGGAAAAGAGCGATGCTGCGATCGCGTTTTTGGGCTTTTCTCTGGAGTCTGTGGCTGGGGGGTTGTCTTTGGGGTTGTCAGCCTGCGCTGCCGGTTGGGCAGACCTATCTAGTTAGCGTCGAGCGGGCGCTGAGCGGTCAAACCCTAGCGCTGACAGCGCCAATCGGCCCTAACGCTGCTGTTGATCAAATCCGGCTGGCCGGCATCCAGGCCCCCGATCTGAAGCAGGTGCCTTGGGGAGAAGCCGCGCAGCAGCGCCTGCAGGAACTCATTGGCAAAACGGTTCGTATAGAGCCTGTTAGCTTAGAGCCAGATGATTACAATCGTCTCTGGGCCTACGTCTGGCGCGATCGCCAGCTAATTAATCAGCAGCTCGTGCAAGAAGGCTACGTGCTGGTCGATCCGCTCAGCTTGGAGACTTCGCCCTATCAAACAGCCCTGCTTCGCGCTCAGGAACAAGCTCGTCTGGTCGGCCTCGGTATCTGGCAGCCAAAGCAGCCGCTGCGACTCACCCCTGCAGAATTTCGCCAGCAGCAGTCCCCCTCCTAAATTATCGAACTATGACGCCATTAGACTTACAACGCTTTCTAGATATTGCTACTGAGGCGGCGCTGGCTGGTGGGGGGATCCTGCAGCAGTACTGGGGACAGCTCAAGCAGATAGAGGAAAAGGGACAGGCCGATAATATTGTCACCGTGGCGGATAAAGCAGCTGAAGCTGAGGTGCTAGCTGTACTACAGCGCCACGTACCAGAACACGCCATCTTAGCCGAGGAATCTGGAGCGGCAGGCGCGGCTGAGAGTGACTATCTTTGGGCGATTGATCCGCTCGATGGTACGACCAATTATGCTCACCAGTATCCGTTCTCAGCGGTGTCAGTAGGGTTATTGTTCCAAGGAAAACCTATCGTAGGCGCTATCTTTGATCCTTTTCATAAGGAGCTGTTTCGAGCCGCTCAGGGTATGGGGGCTACGCGCGATCGCCAACCTATTCAGGTTTCTGAGACGGCAGTTTTAGCCAAAAGTTTGCTCGTGACCGGCTTTGCCTACGATCGCCGCGAAACAGCAGACAACAACTACGCCGAATTTTGCCACTTTACCCATTTAACCCAGGGGGTTCGGCGCGGCGGTGCGGCCTCTTTGGATTTAGCCTATGTGGCCTGTGGGCGCTTGGATGGTTACTGGGAGCGGGGACTCTCTCCTTGGGATATGGCCGCTGGCGTTGTTTTAGTAGCAGAAGCGGGCGGCAAGGTAAGCGCTTACGATCAAAGTCCTTTTGATGCCTTTTCTGGTCGCATCTTGGCAACCAACGGTCACCTACACGCGGCAATGAGCCAAGAATTGAACCAGGTGCGACCCCTACCGCAGTTCGCACCTCCTTCAAGCTGAGCAGGGTACTGCTAAGAGTCTGGTGCATTTTCAGAGACCGAGGATACACTGAGATCAATTAAGCTGGATTCACCCAGTAGAGGGACTATCGCTAGAGCCACCTATGAATATCACCGCAGGGCTTTTTCAACTGGATTTCACCGATCACTATGCCGTTCTGGGGCTACCTGTCGAGGCGGATGCCAAACAGGTGCGTAAACGCTATCTCAGAATTGCCCGTAAACTGCACCCGGATAGCTTTTCCAGCGCTAGCGAGAGCGACAAGAAGCAGGCGAGTGAGTTTCTTTCTAAGCTGGTGAATCCTGCTTACGAAAAGCTCAGTCAGGAGAAAGAGTTCACTGAGTACAATCTCCTGCTACAGCTTAAAGGCCAGCAGCTAAAACGGCAGCCCGATACCTGGCAGGTCGATAGCGAAACGGCCCGCCAGATGCTCACCAGCAGCAACATTGAGCAGCTCTACATCAGCAATCTCAAATCTTTGGCTGAAAAACAGTATGAGTCTCTCGATACGGTCCTAGAAACCATAGGGCAAATTAGCGAGCTGAACCTGGTTTACCTGATGCGCAAATCAGCAGAAGGACAGCCAGCCGGGCGATCGCCAGCGGCAGCGACGACGGCTGAGGCAGCAGCTGCTCCGACCACTAGCCAGTCAGCTACCACCGCGCCACCTACTCCCCGTCGGCGGCAAAACGTCATTGAAAGCTATCTCAACCGGGCTAAAGAATTTGAAGATAAGCAAGACTTCAACCGAGCCATTTTGGAACTGCGCGAGGCCCTTCAGTCTCATCCTAAAAATGCTCGCTGTCACCATCAGCTAGCTGGGGTCTATATGCGTAAAGGACAGCCCAAGATGGCTAAAATTCATCTGGCTAAAGTCTTTGAGCTGAGTCCTGAAAGCGAGTTAGGCAAGAGCGCTCAGCGCCGCTTGGAAAATCTGGAACCTAAAACCAGTGGCGGCAAAGGAGGTCGTCAAGCCAGTGGCAAGGCCCAGGCGCAAACGGCTGGCAAATCACGCGGCGGACTCTTTGGATTGTTTGGTGGAAAGAAAGGCTAATGGTTTATCAAACCCCCTCTGGCGCTAGGGACCTGCTCCCGCTAGATGTGATACAGAAGCTCAGTATCGAGCATCAGCTTGACCAGGTTTTTCAGCGCTGGGGCTACCATCGCATCATCACTTCAACGGTTGAGCATCTAAGTACGCTGATAGCGGGTGGCGCTATTGAGCAGTCAACCGTGATTGAGCTGCAAAGTCCTCAGTCTGAACCGCTAGGTCTACGCCCAGAACTAACGGCCTCGATCGCCAGAGCTGCGGTAACGCGCATGGCTGACATGACCCATCCGCAGCGACTCTATTACAACGCCAATGTGTTTCGCCATGCCGACAAGGGGAGTCATGGCGGTCAGCAAGAATACTATCAGGCGGGTGTAGAGCTGCTTGGCTCTGGCGGTAGCCTAGCTGATGCAGAGATTTTGCTGCTGCTGGCAGACTGTCTTAGCAGCCTTAACTTACATTCCTGGCATGTCGTGTTGGGCGATGCAGGATTGACCCAGTCAATGCTGCTGCCTTTCCCGAACCAGGTGCGGCAGCAGGTGCGGCAGGCGATCGCCCAGCTTGATCGGGTAGCGCTTGAAGCTCTGCCCCTATCTACAGAACTGCGGCAGCGAGCCTTGCTGCTGCTAGATCTACGGGGTAGGCCAGAAGACGTGTTGCAGTCGGTGTCGCAGCTAGAGCTAACAGCCGAGCAGCATCAAATCGTGATGGCCTTAAAATCGCTGATTGCCATCCTGCAGGAAACAGCTCAGACACCGGAAGGAAAATCAGTAACTATTCCTTCCCTAATACTAGATCTCAGCCTATTAAAGCCGTTTGACTATTACACCGGCGTGGTATTTGAAGTTGTAGGCGATACGGAACTGGGCCGTCAGGTGATTGGTCAGGGAGGTCGCTATGACAACCTGCTGGGTGTTTTTCATCCAGATCAGCAGTCTTATCCCGGCATTGGCTTTTCGCTTAATATCGAAGCCCTGCAGCAGGTACTGGCAGCCCGTCATCAGCTACCCCAAGAACTGCCTGCAGCCGATTGGCTAGTGGTTCCCGCAGCCCCCCAGGCGGCGGCAGCGGCGTTTGCCCATGCCCAGAAAATTCGGGCGGCTACTAACTTAGTGCGCGTAGAAGTTCACCTAGCTGAACCGACGGCTCCTGCAGCGATTCGGCAGCTAGCGCGATCGCGCCAAATTAGCCGAATTGCCTGGATTCCAGTCTCGGGTTTGCCGGAAATTGAAGCCCTGAATTAGGCTGGTAGGGGTGCGCGCCAAGGCCGCACCGATGTTAGTTAAAAAGCGAGAGAAACTGTGCCGCATACCATTGTGACCAACGTTTGCGAAGGCGTGGCCGACTGCGTTGATGCTTGTCCGGTTGCCTGCATTCACCCCGGCCCTGGTAAAAACACCAAGGGAACTGACTGGTACTGGATCGATTTTGCCACCTGTATCGACTGTGGCATTTGTATTCAGGTCTGTCCGGTTGAAGGCGCTATCTTGCCAGAGGAAAAGCCCAATTTGCAAAATACGCCCACCTAATACTTAGCGCGATCGCCTGATTTCAAAGCGATCGCGCGATCGCTCACCTACCGCTATCAGGTCGTTGTTACAGATGGAAAAAATGCGTTATCGCATTGCTAGCCAGCTCAATACCTGTCTAACAATCCGTTGCTTCACGCTCAGTCTCTTATCTGTTAACTCCGCCCACCTGAGACAGAGGTAGAGAGATCCCTTGCCGCTGCTGGCTGTTCTACTTCAGGCTGAGCGAGCTGATCTAAAATACCGATCAACTCACGCTCAAACGTAACCTGTGCCCGGTTAGTACGACCGCCAACAAAAAGCTGACCCGCTTCTGTTTCCAGTGCCCAAACCTGCGAGTGAGAAACATAGCTCATCAACACGCCGATCATCAGTAGACCGAAGCCCGTATAAACCAGTGGAATACCGGGATCTGCTTTAATTTGCAGACCTGTGCTGCCGATTAGATCGACCACTGAGAGCGTGACGCCGTTGACCTCGACTGACATTCCCTGCCGCACCGTTGAAACGAGTTCACCTCGATTGCTGTAGATCAGCAGCGTCCCCTGCAAGTCTTTCGCAATCAGTGAAATTCCGTCGCTGAGATCGGGTTTTGTCGGCACCCAGGTACCCCAAAGCCGACCTGCATCGCCGGTATTGAGCTTACCCATAGGAAATTCCAGTACCGGACTATTGTTGATCTTCACTTTGACGGCAGCAATGCCCCAGTCTGCCTGATATAGGGTCACGTTTTTGTAGCGCAGCGGCGAGTTGACAAAAATAGTTTTTTGCTTGACCTCTTCTCCCGCCTGATCCAACACAGACAGATCAGAATAAAACTGGTTAATGCTGCCCTCTGGTGTATAGTCAATCCAAAAGCGGTTGACTCGCACTGACCAGTTTTTAGGAATTTGGGCCTCGGCCCAAGGCCCGGCGTCAAAAATATTGCGAATTTGAAAAGTCTCGCCGCTGGGCACGATTTCTTGCGCAAAAAAGCCCGTCATTGCGCCGCCGATCGCGCCTAGTAAAATCAGCAGCATACTGGCATGAACCACAATTGGCCCAATGCGCCCTACGAGGCCCTTGTGGGCATAGAGCGAATTGTCTCGGTGAAAGATACGATAGCGCCGCTGCTCCAGCAGCGGACTTAGATTAGCCAGAGAGCCAGCGGAAAACTCACTGCTAAGGGCTAGCTTCGTAAACTGGCGCGGTTGGGTATAAAAATTCCAGGTACGAGAAAACCAGCGTAGGGCTGTAATTTGCCGCGTGAAGGTGCAGGCGGTGAGGCTAGCGCCAAACAAAATCAGCAGCGACAAAAACCACCAGGTACGATACACATGATCTAACCCGACTATTAGCAGCACTTTCCAGGTCAGGAAGCCAAAAAGGGCGGGATCTTCTGGATAGTTAGCCTGGTAAAACGCTAAAGTTTGTCCTTGCTCAATCACGGTACCCGCCACGCTGAAGAGCGCGATCGCCAGTAAAAGCGCGATCGCCAAACGCAGGTCTGCCAGCAGCGGCAATAGTTCGCGCCGAAAATAATGCTTAATGCCTGCCCATAGCCGAGTCGTTGTAGCAGATGTCTGATCTGAAGACATGGTAAAAGTTAGGTCTTAAGGTTATGCAAACGAGGAAGGTAAAGCAGTTTTATAAAATACCAGCGGCTAAAACTCGGTTCAGCAGGGAAAAAACGCCAAAGCCAACTAGTAAAACGCCGCTGGCAGGGGTAATCCAGCCCGACCACTGGCGCAGTTCTAAAAGCCTTTTGATGGTGGCGGTAAACGTGCCGGCCAGTACTAAGGGAGCCACGTAGCCCACCGTATAGGCCAGCAGCAAAGCTGCCCCCAAAACCGGATCGCCTGTAGCCGAAATCCAGGCTAGTAGCGTCGCCAAAACCGGGGTGCTGCAGGGGGAGGCGACTAAGCCAAAGGTCAGACCCAGCAGATAAGATTTGACACTCTGAGGCAGATTTTTCTGGACTAAATCAGTTGCACCTAGAGACGGCAGCCGCAGGGGAAGCGCTTCTAAAAGATTCAGCCCCATCAAGATAGCTACCAGACTGACCACAATCGGTAGGCCGATTCCCACTTGGCCATACACCTTGCCAAAAACGGCTGCTACGATGCCTAGGCCCGCCAGCGTAGTCGCTAACCCCAGGGCAAACCAAACCGACTGCACTGCCGCTTGCAGCCGATCTTCAGTGTCATAAGACCCCATATAGCCGACCGTAATCGGCAGCATTGAGAGCATACAGGGGGTGAGGCTTGTCAGGAGCCCAGCGGTAAAAATAATGGCGACACTGAGAAAAGATAAGTGCCCTAGCTGCTGGTTCACTAAATGGTCAGCTAGCTGGCTGAGCTGATATAGATAAGCCTGTAGCGTCTCAATCATGCGTCGTTAGGATAAGCCTCAACAAAACAGCGGCGTCTTTCCTATTCTATCGAGTCGGTCTGGGGGTTTTCCCTAAGTCTATGGCTATGAGGAAAGATTGCGCTTGGGACGACGCTCAGGCAGCGATCGCTTTTGTCGCTTTGACTGCCAGGTAGGTAAATCAATCACTTTCTGGGCTTCGCCAGCTTCTCGCGCCACTCGAATCAGCAAAGCTGCCGTCAGCAGGCTAGAGATCATAGAGCTGCCGCCGTAGCTAAAGAAAGGAAACGGCAGGCCCGTTGTTGGCAGTGCCCCCGCAGCCACACCAATGTTTAAAAGAGACTGCCCTACTAGCAAAACCATTGCCCCGACGGCAATGAGGCGATAAACCGCATGATTGCACTGCAGAATGACCTTAAGGGCGAAACTGGCATAGACCGCTAGCAAGCCCAGCAGAGCTACACAGCCAGCAAAGCCAAACTCTTCGGCATACACCGAGAAAATAAAGTCGGTATATTGAATCGGCAGATAAAAAAGCTTTTGCTGAGACAGCCCAAAACCGCTGCCCCAAGCCTGCCCTGAACCAATAGCCAGTAGGCTCTGCACTAGCTGATAGCCGCTCTGGGTTGGATCAGCCCAAGGATTCAAAAATGAAATAATTCGCTGTCGCTGATAGGCTTTGAGACTCACGCTAATCACAGCCAGTCCTATACCACTGCAGGCTACCAAAGCCAGCGATAGATAAGGCAGGCCCGCTGCCAGTGCAATCAGCCACAGGGTCATGCCGCAGATAGCAGCCGTGCTGAGATTAGGCTGTAGCAAAATTGCGCCTACCACCAAGGCAAAAATGGCTAACCAAAGACAGCGGTTGGTCCAGGGAACCCGGGGCCAGAGACCAAACAGCCGAGCTGCCTGCAGGACTAAGAACGGTTTTAGTAACTCTGAGGGCTGAACCAGAAATGGCCCTAAAGCCAGCCAGCGTGTAGCGCCGTTCACCGTAACGCCTAAACGAGGCATCAGCGTCACGATAATTAAGCCGAGCAGCAGCAGCAAGACAATGCCCGAAACTTTGACTAGCTTCTGCAGGGAAGTCTGAATAACTGTCTGAAAACCAATTAGGCCAATCGCTATCCACAGCAGCTGAATTTTGAAATAGCGCAGACCATCTCCATAATCTGCATCGGCAACCGGATAGGAGGCAGAGTAAAGCACAGCCAGCCCTATAACTAGCCACACAATCGTCAGCCAGCGCAGCATCCTGGCCTCTTTAGACCAGGTCTGGGCCGATGCGTTAAACAGAGAAATAAGCTGACTCAACTTCAATGGCTGGCGCGACAGAAGATTAGAAAACAGTATATCGAAGAGCTTCGCAGAAGATGAGTTAGTTTGCTGAATTTTTTAGCAGAGGTTTGCGGTAAAGTTTCCCTTTAAAAAGCAAAGAGGCCCCGGTATTCCGTAGCCTCGATCGCCATATTTGCTATAGCTGCTTAGAGCAGACCCGTATTTAGGCCAGGACGTCCTGTTGCTAACTCAACCTTGACGATGGTGCCGCCCATCTTTTGAATTCGCTGCTGCTCACGAAACCAGTTGGTGTAGGGGACTAGCTTAGTGAAGTAGGTATTCTGCAGCTCCCGCTGGGTGCGAATTCGGGTTTGACTGGGAACACAGGCAGTTACTTTGAACATGCGCATGGTGGAAGATCTCTCCTAATCAACAACGTAGATAAAAATGAAAAATTTTAAGCGGGTTAGCTTTAGCTTTAAGCTTGATGTCAATAATTAACTTTGTCAGGCCAACAGCAAATAAAAAGCGATCGCTGTTAGTGCTAACAGGCTCCTAAAAAGAGCCGGAAGTCGAGAGCCAATGCTAAGTAATCAGAACTTGCAGTGATATCAACAAGCTTTTGACAACTCAACACTCACCCCAGACTTCCGTCGCTCTAACTCAGTCTGCGGTTATAACAGACAGCTAGAAAGTCCTAGCTTAAACCGGAGCAGATGTAGTCGAAGTACACGCCCATTTCCTTGCCTGCGTCAGCGCCAACGAGAGAAGCAGTGACTTCTTTCATCGCTTGAATCGCTTGAACAGTAGCACCGATGGGTACCCCTAGTGAGTTGTAGGTTTCCTTCAGGCCGTTGAGCACTCGCTCATCGAGGATGGAAGGATCGCCTGCCAGCATCGCGTAGGTGGCATAACGTAGGTAGTAGTCCAGGTCACGAATGCAAGCAGCATAGCGACGGGTGGTGTACATGTTGCCACCGGGGCGGGTGATATCAGAGTACAGCAGGGACTTAGCTACCGCATCACGAACGATGTCGGCCGCATTAGCGCTGATGGTGGTGGCAGCCCGTACGCGCAGTTCTCCAGTCTGGAAGTAAGCCTTTAGCTTATCCATAGCGGAGGTGTCCAGGTACTTACCCTGAACGTCAGAAGAGTTGATTACAGAAGTAATTGCGTCTTGCATGTTTTTGCTTCCTTAATAGCCAATTCTCAAAGTAACAATCTTTCTCTGCAAGCTGAGAGATTACTGCATTGCGCCGACAACGAAGTCGAAGTAAGCAGCTGCTTCAGCCGCATCTTCGCTGGAGAGCATGGAAGAAGCAACGCTCTTCATGCAGCGAATAGATTCAGCCACTGCCGGAACCGGCGTGCCCAAAGAGTTGTACATTTCACGTACGCCTACGAGGCCGATTTCCTCAATTGGAGTGGTGTCGCCTGCAACCACACCGTAGGTAACGAGGCGTAGATAGTAGTCCATGTCCCGCAGGCAGGTAGCGGTCATTTCCTCACCGTAAGCATTACCACCAGGAGAAACCACGTCAGGGCGCTTCTGGAAGAGCTGATCGCCAGCTTGCTTAACGATGCGCTCGCGGGACTCGGTGAGTACCTGAGCGATGCGCAGGCGGCGCTCGCCGGAGGTGACAAAGGACTTAATCCGATCTAGCTCACCTGGGCTGAGGTAACGAGCCTCAGCATCTGCATTCACGATTGACTTCGTGACAATACTCATTGATGGATTCCTCCAGAAGAATGTAACCAGGCTAAATTGCGCTGGTGTTCAACAGGTGAAAAGGGCTGATCCTTCGATACGCCTGTGAGGCTTAGCTAATAGACTGCTGACCAGCTCTTCATCAGCTTTGCTTCAAAATGCGTACCGCAGTTAGCGCCAGATCCTCCGTGGAGGCCACAGAGATACCGGAGCAATCCAGCTCATAAGGCTCAGCTACCTTCCGCAAATATTTTCCGGCATTAAGCCATGCTTCTTAGAGTTATCTCAATATTTTGTAACATTATTCCTCAGAATCATTGATTTCCTCCAGATGTCAATTCAGTGTTGCTTTTCGTAATATTCCGTTAAGCCTGAAATAGACAAAAGCGATCGCGGCTCAAGCTGGCTCGAACCGCGATCGCTGATGGGTTTCTTGCGGCTAGAGATAGCGGCTTTGAGCTACCTCTAGCAAATCAAGGTCAGTTTGGCGCTAAACCGCCCGCTTATAGGGAACGCCACGCTCACCAAAGTAGCGATTGTACTCGGTGTCTTGCACCAGCGTCGCTACCGCTGCGGCTAAGCCCTGTTCTGAGAGCATTTGGCTCAGCTTAGCTGCTTCACCTGGCTGCTGGGGCGATCGCCCTAGCAGGTGGCGGCAGAGGAATTCTGCTTGCTTGGCGACGGGGTAGGACTGGCAAAAACGCTGGCGATAGGCCTCAGAGGTGGCTAGCTGCTGCACGAACTGACGAACGGTAATTTGCCGCGATCGCAGCTGATCCTCTAGCTGAGGCTGCTGTAGCTCAGCCGGAATATCACCCACCGCTACGTCCATCACCTGACGATAGCTGGCCTCGATGACCGCTTCTAGGTTGTGGCCAGAGTCTGAGAGGCGATACACCCGTGTGCTCGTGGCTGGCTGAGTCACAGCCGTTGCTGGCTGCACGGAACGACCAACACCCGCTACCATCGACTCCTGGCGCTTGGCCTGAGCGGCTCCGTCAGCGAGGGCCTTGGCCATAATCGGCATGTTGGCCGTCTCCATATCCGGCTTGACTGGGCTAAAGCTGGGCACAACTAAGTCCTTGCTTTGCTTTGTCAGGCGGTTGTATAGCCGCTCCGTATTGGGGAAGTTGGCTGCAGGCAGGGTGGGGAAGCGACGGTAAGGCACCGTGTCTTCGCCAAAGTATTCGGCATACTCAGGGGTGCTGAGCATGGCAAAGATGAAGCCCCTAATGCCTTCACTGGCCAAAATCTGGTTGTACTTACGGATTTCAGCCTGATCTTGAGGCGCTCGGCCCAAGAAATGCTTGGTTCCTAGCTCAATCACCTTGGTATTGGGGTAGGGCGTATAGAACTCTCTGAGGTAGAGTTCGGAGCATCCCAGACCCTCAATAAACTCCTTGAGGTTGATTTCGCCATTACCTAGCTTGCTTTCAAGCTCCGTAAACTCATTCTTGATCACGTAGGGAGCAATATCGCGCTCAAAGATCTGACGGTAAGCCGCTTGAACTAACTGTTTCAGGGCGGGTTTGTCAGCTAAGGTTGTCAGCTTAAAGATCTTGGTTTGCTGACGCTGACGATTGACGCCCTGCTGCACGCGAGAGCGAACATCGGGGGTGGTTCTGCTTTCAGAAACCGCTCCCAGCTCAATAAAGCGAGGGGTTGTTTCAGGCTCGACTTTGGCGCCGCGCTCCTGAATAGCACCCACCCGCAGCGATCGCATTGCCACACCCGCTGGCGTTAAGTAGCGCTCGTAGGGGACGGTGTCTTCGCCGAAGGCTTCTTCGTACTCTTTGCTGTCAATCAGGGCATCGACCAGGGCATAGAAGCCCTGCTTTGCGCAGGTATCAAAGTAGCTATTGATTTCCTGACGACCGTAGGTAGGACGGCCCAACAGACGGCGATGAATATATTCAACCGCCTTGGTCACATACATGGAAGACCAGTAGAGGTTGCGGAAAGTGTCCGATTTCGCCAGCCGACGGATAAACTCACGCACGGTGATTTCACCGTTCTCCAGCTTGATCTCAGCCACGCGATCGCCCTGACCGGAATAGACATCGCGGCCAAAGACTTGTCGGTAAGCTGCTTTGATGACTCTCTGAGTGCCGCTTTCGGAGAACTTGACCCCCTGGTTGTTATTGCCTTGAGAGCCAATGCCTGAGAACGGGCGCTGATCTAGACGGAAGACTTTTGGCCCTAAGCTGCCTGGGAACTCACCCCGCGCTTTGGGATTACTGAGCTGGTTATTGATTCCTGGTCCCTGATGAATCAGGATGCGACGAGTATCTTTGTTAAACGGCGCTGGGCTGGTGCTGGGGTTGCGGGTTTCTTTCGGAAAGATAGCGCCAAACTGGATCTCCAGCGGATCGTTACCAGAGCCATAGGGATGCTGATCGGGTAGAGGCTGCTCGTAGCTGGCAAACAGCGTGATAAACTGCGGCACCTTGCGGAAAGGGGCGCTGTAGTTGAGCAGATCCTGCTGGGCACCCCAGTTGCGGCACTCCTGAGCCTCTTGACCCAAGCCGCGAATGTAGGGAACCGTTTCTTCGTTGAAGTAGTCGCCGTACTCCCTAGAATCCACTAGAGCATCCACGAAGGCTGACCAGCCGCCCTCAGAAATAATCGAGAAGTACTTTTGCACTTCTTCGCGAGAACTAGGGCCGCGTCCCAGAATGTGACGGAAGCCTAGCTCAATCGCCCGGCTGTTGATATAGGGTTCGTAGAAGTTTTTGCGGTAGAGCGGAGACTTCGCCAGCCGTCGAATAAACTCCTTCATGGAGATTTCGCCGTTCTTGACCTTGGATTCTAGGTCAGAAATTGATAGCGAATAAGCGCGGGTAATGTCTCGCTCAAATACTTGACGGTAGGCTGCTTTCACCACCGTCATCTTCTCGCTAGCAGAGAGTCCCGGCTTCATAGCATAGACCGGGCGTCTTTCGGCGGCGTTGTAGTAAATCTGTGGTAGTTCTAAACCCTGCAGATCAGATGAGGAACGCTGACGTAGCTTATTAGAAGGCGTCGGCGCTTTGAACTCGGAAACGACTACGCCAAAGTAGCGAGCCACAGTTTCCTGAGCTTCTGCATCTTGCTTGAAGTAGCTAAGCGCTACCTGCTCCATTGTTTGCAGTGCCACTATGGTAGCGGCGCTAGAGCAGGCATTTTCGATAATTTCCCGCAGCCCTCGGATATTGACCGAGAGAATATTGGGGTCACCCGCCACAATGGCATAGGTGGTGTAGCGCAGAAACCAGCTCAAATCCCGCAGCGACTTTTGCATGTTGCTGGGGCCATAACGAGAAACGTTAATTGGCCGAAATCCGGGAGGAATCGGCCCGGAACTGGCAGCGCTAAAAAGCGATCTCAGCCCTTCAAAAAATCCGCCTCCACTCTCAACATAGGTGGCGGTTCCCAGCTTAGCCGCTTCCTTGTCGTCTAAGACGGTACCCCCGCGGGTTATTTCAGGCGCATCCGTTTCCTCTGGTCTTTCCAAATAAGCCAAAGGCGATCCGCCCGTAAAGATACGATTGGCCGCCTGAGACACAATCAGTTCCGATTTGCGAGTCAGCGTTTGGGCAATTTCCAAACGCTTAGCGCCCGACTCAAAAAAATTAGCTAACTCGGTCAGCTCGCCCCGGGTGATATAGCGATCTTGCTGCTCAGCTTGGGAGATCGTGGCGACCGGAAGAGTCTGATAGAGTTGTGGCCGCGCAACAGAGCTTCCACCGCTTGCTGTAACACTCATTAGATCTCAAAGGCTCCCTTCTCAACTAGTGTCTGCATTCAGACCTGCCTTGCGATTCCAAGCTACTTGCTCAAAGGGCTACAAAGCGGAAACTCCAGCGCCGACTTTGAGTTTGTAAAATTGCATGGAATTGGTTAGTCAGGATTCAACCTAAAATTATTTATCTAGGTTTCAGATTAAAACGTTTCGGGATGTCACAGTGATTTATTAAAAAGTGTGTAACATCTCAGCGCTTAACTTCTTCAGGCAATCATAAGAGATAGGGGAAACTCCCTGAGAAAAAAGATAAGTTTTGTTACGTCATCGCAATAAAAGGCATCGTTTTTGACGTTTTGTTACGGCTTGTTGTCGTGAGTGTTTCCCCTGTGTTCTGTGGGCGCTGAAGCGGTCTGCCGCAGCCCTAGATTTCCCCTTAGCCTTAGATTTACCTAGATTCAATTGGACAAGCATTTAAACCGAGATGGAAGCATCAAAAACTCGTCAGATTAGCGATCGCGTCGCCCAGCTTTACAACACCTATCCCTTTCCGCCAGAGCCAATTTTAGACGAGCCACCGCCGGGCTATAACTGGCGCTGGAACTGGTTGGCGGCCTACGCTTTTTGTACAGGACAAAAGCCGCCTAGAGAGAATATCCGTATTCTGGATGTGGGCTGCGGCACGGGTGTCGGCACTGAGTATCTAGTACACCTGAATCCGCAGGCCGAAGTGGTAGGCGTAGATCTTAGCGTCGCCGCCATTGACATTGCCCGTGAGCGTTGTCGCCGCTCCGGAGCCGAGCGAGTCGAGTTTCACAATCTCAGCCTCTACGACATCGATCAGATTTCGGGTCAGTTTGATCTGATCAACTGCGTCGGCGTCCTGCATCACCTGCCCGATCCAGTCCGGGGAATTCAGGCGATCGCCCCTAAGCTGGCCCCCGGCGGCCTGATGCACATCTTTGTCTATGCTGCCTTAGGCCGCTGGGAAATTAGCCTGATGCAGCAGGCGATCGCGCTGCTCCAGGGCGATCGGCGGGGAGACTACACCGATGGCGTTAAAGTCGGGCGGCAGGTCCTCGCCTCACTACCGGAAAAGAACCGTCTGGTACAGCGCGAAAAGCAGCGCTGGTCGATGGAGAATCAGCGGGACGAGTGCTTTGCCGATATGTACGTGCATCCGCAAGAGGTGGACTACACTGTTGACTCGCTGTTTGAGCTGATTGCCGCTTCTGAGCTGGATTTTGTCGGGTTCTCTAATCCGCAGTACTGGCAGATTGAGCGACTGTTGGGCCAAGCGCCAGAACTAATTGAACGGACGCAAAATTTGAGCGATCGCCAGCGCTATCGCCTAATTGAGCTGCTCGATCCAGATATCAGTCACTACGAGTTTTTCCTCAGCCGTCCGCCCTTGCCTGTGGCTGACTGGCAAGATGAGGCTCAGCTACTGAAAGCCATCCCCCAGCGTCACCCCTGCATGGAAGGCTGGCCGAGCCAGTCTGTGTTCAACTACGACTACCAAATCACCAAGCTATCCCCGGCAGAATTTGACTTCTTGCAGGCCTGCGATCGCAATCAGACTTCCGAAACCGTAGGACAGATAGCAGAAAAATTATCGACGCCTTTGGAAACCGTGCGGCAGCTTCAGTCGCAGCAGCTAATTATCCTAGAGCCGCAATAGGCGATCGCTAAATCTAGCTGGCGAAAAATAATTCTGCAAAATCCAATACCCAAATTTCCATTAAGTATTATTGCCGTGATATGATCTGCTCTGGCTTGAAGGTTGGCTAAAGCTTTTATGCCAGCAAGGAATATGAGGTTGTGAGTTCGTCCAGAGAGTCTCTTGAAGTAGATTCGGTGCAAGCGTCAGACACAGAACCTCAGCTGTCCTCAGCCCAGCCGAGTGAGTCTATGCAGGAGTACTATCAGCTGCAGCAAGGTCTGCTATGGTACACCCTCTTGCTATCAGGAATTGTCTTTGGGTTTGTCTGGGTTTTCTATTCCTTGCACATCGCTCTGAATTATTTAATCGGAGCGTGCACAGGTGTGGTTTACTTGAGGATGTTGGCTAAAAGCGTGGCACAATTGGGTCGCCAAAAACAGCGACTCGGCAGCGGGCGACTGGCCTTGTTTATTGGCTTGATGGTTGTCGCTAGCCAACTCAACCAGCTTGAAGTAGTTCCTATATTTTTAGGTTTTTTGACCTACAAAGGGTCTTTGCTGGGGTACACAGTCTGGGCCGCGCTGACATCGGAATAATGGAATTTTCGGTAGTCTAGCATCCTTTTTATCTGCAGATTCCTACGGAAATCTTAAAGTTTATGGAGATGTTGAATCCCTTGTCTTCTGTATTTCCCTTGCCTCTAGCTGAGTTAGAGGTGGGGCAGCATCTTTACTGGCATATTGGCAACTTAAAGGTGCACGGTCAGGTCTTCCTCACTTCCTGGTTTGTGATCGCGGTGCTGGTGATTGCCTCACTGTTAGCAACCCGGAAGGTTGAGCGGATTCCTTCGGGTCTGCAGAACTTTATGGAGTATGCGCTAGAGTTCATTCGTGACCTGGCAAAAAACCAGATTGGTGAAAAGGAATATCGCCCCTGGGTTCCCTTTGTCGGCACGCTTTTTCTGTTCATCTTTGTCTCTAACTGGTCAGGTGCGCTGGTTCCTTGGCGGCTGATTCATTTGCCCGCTGGTGAACTTGCAGCTCCAACCAACGACATCAATACAACAGTGGCGCTGGCTCTGCTGACTTCGGTTGCTTATTTTTACGCCGGATTTAGCAAGCGTGGACTTGGCTATTTTGCTCGCTATATTGAGCCGACTCCCATTCTGCTGCCAATCAATATTCTTGAAGATTTCACCAAGCCTCTTTCCCTTAGCTTCCGTCTGTTTGGCAACATCTTGGCAGACGAGCTGGTTGTAGCTGTTCTAGTGCTGCTGGTACCTCTGTTTGTACCGCTGCCGGTAATGGCTTTAGGACTCTTCACCAGCGCAATTCAGGCATTGATTTTCGCTACGCTAGCGGCTGCCTACATTGGTGAAGCAATGGAAGGGCATGGTGTAGAAGAGCATGAGTGATAAAGATCGCTCAGTTGACAGTTGGTTGATGCTGGACTTACGTCCTTTACTGCTCATCAACTAAGGCACAAAGCCTAATGTATCGAGGTTGACTGGCCTCATTTTCCCTCCAAATCTGTTTTAGTCTGTCAATTTTCACTTTGAGGTAAGGAACACATGGATCCTATTATTGCTGCTGCTTCCGTTGTAGCTGCTGCATTAGCTGTTGGTCTAGCAGCTATTGGGCCTGGAATCGGTCAGGGTAACGCGGCAGGTCAAGCGGTAGAAGGTATTGCGCGTCAGCCCGAAGCTGAAGGTAAAATTCGCGGTACTCTACTGCTGAGCTTGGCCTTCATGGAAGCGCTTACCATTTACGGCCTGGTTGTTGCTCTCGTTCTGCTCTTTGCTAACCCTTTTAGCTAAGAAGTAGATATGGAAGAGGGAGTTGCTAGTCAACTTCCTCTAAAATTTGCGGGTCAATAGTAAACGTTTTGATTTTCAAGCCCCTCTATGACATGAGGGCATTGACTTATGACATATTGGATAACGCTATTGGCGGTTGAGGCTGCTGCTGAGGGAGGGGGTCTCTTTGACTTTGACGCCACGCTTCCTCTGGTTGCTGTGCAGTTTGTGATTTTGGCCGTTATTCTAAATGCCGTCTTTTACAAGCCCTTAGGCAACGCGATCGATGAGCGTGATGGCTACATTCGCGGTAGTCAGGCAGAGGCTGAAGAGCGGTTGCAAAAAGCTGAGCGTTTAGCCCAGCAGTACGAGCAGGAACTGGCAGACACGCGCCGTCAGTCTCAGGCTTTAATTGCTGACGCCCGTGAGGAAGCTCAGAAGCAGTCATCTGCTAAGATTGCAGCCGCTCAGCAAGAAGCTCAGGCTAAGCGAGAACAAGCGCAGCAGGAAATCGATCAGCAGAAAGCGGCGGCTATGGCCACGCTTGAAGGCCAGGTTGATGAACTGAGTCAGCAAATTTTAAACAAGGTTTTAGCTGGCGTTTCAACATAGCTGAAGTTAGATAACGAGTAGTTTGCATCCTACTGCGTCTTGAGTAAGCTGCAAGCTGCCAACCTTTGATTATTTGAAGTGACTTTGATTACTGTGGGCAGCGTGTATCCGTGATGGAAAGTATAGTTTTTTTCAGATTGCTAGCTGTCGAAGAAGGTGGCGTAGGGCTGAATTTTGATTTGCTAGAGACAAATCTGATCAACCTGGCAATTATTATTGGTGTCTTATTTTACTTCGGCAGTAAGTTTCTGGGGAATACCCTGGCAACCCGTCGGCAAGAGATTGAAGCCGCTATCAAAGCAGCCGAGAAACGCAAGCAGGAAGCCTCCTCGGCGCTGGCTGAGCAGCAGCAGAAGCTAGCTCAGGCTCAGGTTGAAGCGGAGCAAATCAAGGCGAGAGCTGAAGAAAACGCGACGCGGGCCAGGGGTGAAATCTTGCAGCAGGCCGACAAAGACGTTGAGCGATTGCAGGCGGCGGCTGAGCAGGATTTGTCAGCTCAGCAAGACAAGGTTATGCGGGAATTGCAGAAGCGCATAGCGGCTCTGGCAATGGACCGAGTTGAAGCCCAGCTAGCCGACCGGCTTAATGAAGATGTCCAGCGACAGCTAGTAGACAAGAGTATTGCACTGTTAGGAGGTCGTTGATGAGCGGCAGTCTAGTTAATTCAGAAATTATCGACCCCTACGCGCAGGGACTGATGTCTTTGGCGAAGGATCAGAGTTTAACCGATCGCTTTGGTGAAGACGCCGCTGGCTTGCTCTCGATTCTGCAGGAGTCAGCAGAACTCAATCAGTTTTTGGGCAGCCCGCTAGTGGGCGCAGAGGCAAAGAAATCTGTTCTGCGTCAGGTGGCCTCAGAGAGTCTTCATCCCTACATGCTCAACTTTCTCATGCTGCTGATTGACAGAGGGCGTATCTCTCTGCTGACAGGCGTTTTGAAGCAGTATCAGTCATTGCTGCGGGATTTGAACAAGACGGTGCTGGCTGAAGTGACTTCTGCCATCGAACTGACAGACGAACAGAAGGAGTCTGTACGTCAAAAGGTTTTGTCGATGACGGAGGCTCAAGGTGTCGATTTGGAAACTCAAATTGATCCCGATCTGCTAGGGGGCGTCATTATTAAGGTTGGTTCTCAGGTGGTTGATGCCAGCCTTCGCAGTCAGCTTCGTCGAATTGGACTACAGCTCGGCAGTGCCGCCTGATTCTGACTTGCTCGCACTTTTGATAACCTACTCACTGTTCTTAGAGATTCAGTAACTTTTATGGTAAGCATCAGACCTGACGAAATTAGCAGCATTATTCGACAGCAGATCGAACAGTACGATCAGGAGATTAAAGTTTCCAACGTGGGAACAGTACTCCAGGTTGGAGACGGTATTGCTCGAATTTATGGCCTAGATAAGGCGATGGCAGGTGAACTGCTGGAGTTTGAAGACGGTACTGTGGGTATCGCCCTCAACCTGGAAGAAGATAACGTGGGCGCGGTGCTGATGGGCAGCGGCCGCGATATTCAAGAAGGGAGTTCGGTTAAGTCAACGGGGCGGATTGCTGAAGTTCCGGTAGGCGAAGCCCTGCTGGGCCGCGTTGTGGATTCTCTCGCTCGTCCGCTAGATGGCAAAGGCGATATTCAAACTTCTGAAACTCGTCTAATTGAGTCGGGAGCGCCTGGCATTATTGAGCGGAAGTCAGTTTACGAGCCGCTGCAGACAGGGATTACGGCTATTGACGCTATGATTCCGGTAGGACGCGGTCAGCGAGAGCTAATCATTGGCGATCGCCAAACTGGCAAAACTGCGATCGCGATCGACACCATTCTCAACCAGCACGACCAAAACGTAGTCTGTGTTTACGTAGCAATTGGTCAAAAAGCCTCTTCGGTAGCGCAGATCGTCAGCGTTTTGGAAGAGCGGGGCGCAATGGAGTACACCATTGTAGTCGCTGCCAATGCCAATGACCCGGCTCCGCTGCAGTATCTCGCTCCCTATACCGGCGCAGCGCTAGCTGAATACTTCATGTATAACGGTCGCCATACCCTGGTGATCTATGATGACCTGACCAAACAAGCTCAAGCCTATCGTCAGATGTCGCTGCTGCTGCGTCGTCCGCCCGGACGGGAAGCTTACCCCGGTGACGTTTTCTATCTCCACTCCCGTCTGCTAGAGCGGGCAGCCAAACTAAGCCCTGCCCTCGGCGAAGGCAGCATGACGGCACTGCCGATTATCGAAACCCAGGCAGGTGACGTTTCAGCCTACATTCCCACCAACGTAATTTCTATTACAGACGGTCAGATTTTCTTGTCTTCTGACCTGTTTAACTCCGGCCTGCGGCCTGCCATCAACGCCGGTATTTCCGTTTCACGGGTGGGATCAGCCGCGCAGATTAAGGCCATGAAGAAGGTAGCTGGTAAGGTGAAGCTGGAGCTAGCTCAGTACGACGAACTGCAGGCGTTCGCCCAGTTTGCTTCTGACCTGGATCAGGCCACGCAGAAACAGCTAGCTCGCGGTCAGCGTCTCCGGGAACTGCTGAAGCAGCCTCAATATTCGCCACTGCCGGTTGAGGAGCAAATCGCGATCATCTACGCCGGTATCAATGGCTTTATGGATGATGTACCGGTGGAGAAAGTATCTAACTTCGCCGTTGAGATGCGCGAGTATATCCGCAACAATAAGCCCAAGTATGCTGAGCTAGTCAGAAACGAGAAAAAGCTCAATGACGAGATTATCAGCCTGCTTGAAGAAGGCATTACTGAAGCCAAGCAAGCCTTCATGGCGACTGTCTAAGCTCCGTGTTAGTGGGTAGCTGTTGACAACAGACAGCAGCTACTCCCACTGCCTTTGATATCACCGGTACGAGGAAGGCCGATGCCAAATCTCAAATCTATTCGCGATCGCATTAAGTCAGTTAAGAATACGCGCAAAATTACCGAAGCTATGCGCTTGGTGGCTGCCGCCAAGGTTCGGCGGGCACAAGAGCAGGTAACGGCAACTCGTCCCTTTGCCGACCGGCTAGCTCAGGTGCTCTACGGGCTACAAACCCGTCTCCGCTTTGAAGATGCCGATCTGCCGCTGCTGAAGCAGAGAGAAGTTGAGAACGTTGGATTGCTGGTTATTTCTGGCGATCGCGGTCTTTGCGGCGGCTATAACATCAACGTTATCAAGCGGGCTGAAATCCGTGCCAAAGAGTTGGAAAAAGAGGGCGTAGGCTATAAGTACGTTATTGTAGGCCGCAAAGCTAACCAACACTTCAAGCGCCGTGATGTCCCCATTAGCGCTTCTTTTACTGAGCTAGAGCAAATCCCGACGGCTGAGGAAGCATCAAATATTGCCGACGAGCTGCTTTCA
Organism: Sphaerothrix gracilis Ecp01; assembly: GCF_030405905.1. NCBI lineage: Bacteria > Bacillati > Cyanobacteriota > Cyanophyceae > Nodosilineales > Nodosilineaceae > Sphaerothrix > Sphaerothrix gracilis. The sequence continues at coordinate 56,944 of NZ_JASATW010000016.1, read as the reverse complement.
CTGTTTCTTTCAGGGACAGTTGATCGAGTTGAGCTAGTCTATACTAAGTTTGTTTCGCTGATTAGCTCTCGCCCAGTCGTACAAACCCTGCTGCCGCTTGATCCTCAAGGTCTAGAAGCCTCGGATGACGAAATCTTCCGCTTGACTACGCGCGGCGGTCAGTTTCGGGTTGAGCGTGAGCGGGTAGAATCGCCTCTGGAAAATCTGCCCCAGGACATGATTTTCGAACAGGATCCGGTACAAATTCTAGACGCTTTATTGCCGCTCTACCTCAACAACCAAATTCTGCGGGCGCTACAAGAAGCTGCTGCTAGTGAACTGGCCGCGCGGATGACGGCGATGAACAATGCCAGCGACAATGCTTCCGAGCTAGTGAAAACCCTAACCCTGTCTTACAACAAGGCGCGTCAGGCCGCAATTACTCAGGAAATTCTAGAAGTTGTTGGCGGAGCTGAAGCATTGGGCTAAAACTCAGCTATTACTAAAACAATAGTAAAACGACTAGCGAGGATAATTTATCCATCCTTGCTAGTCGTTTTTTAGATCCTCAAGATATTTGTGAGGCGGCAACTTATTGCTTGAGCTTTTCCAAAACTCGCGTGTTGCCTTGGTAAACCACCTCAATCTCAGCGTTGTTTTCCGCCTTGATATCTTCTTTCAACGTGTCGGGCAGCGAGTACAAGAAAATATCTGCGAATCCATCGGGAATTTTGGGCGCGTTAAACTCGTCATGCAGTAGCTGAAGTTGGACGTTCGGCTCTAAAGAGTAACTCAATGAGAGAATTGATCTACCATCGTTGCTTGTGAGCCTGGCAATTACCAGAGCACTTTCAGACTTATTGATAAGTTTAGAAATTTTAGGATTATCAACATTGTTACTCTTGTTCCACCAAACTTTTGCTTGGGAATAAGTCAAACAGGAAAAAAGACTAATTGATAGGGTTATGTAGAGGATGAATTTCCATATTCTTCGCTGTAGAAAACTGGTCGGATTTAGACTGATTTTAGTCCCGAAGGTATATGCAGTTGCTAGCTGTATGCCCAAGTAGCAGGACATTAAATAACGGGGAATAGTTGAGCGTATTCCGCCTTTAATTAGATCCGGCAGTGCTAAAAAAAGCCAAGGCACTAATATCAGCACTAAGATAAAAAGCCAGCTTTTTCTAGAAGTACCGCGAATTAGACAGTAAAACGCATACCCAAATAAAACAAGCAGAAAAAAGATCAATAAAAATTCTTTGTTTGAAATACTCCATAAGCCATCCCCATAAAAATCCCATAGCGTAATACTTAAGCTAGACAGCCAGGCTTTTACCAGCATCAGCAGAGGTATTTTTTGCTGTCTCCAGTCAGACATTTGGCCAGAGTTAATAGCGATCAGCCAGCCCCACGGCGCAAAAGCAACAACGCTAGCAAAAAGCGACAGCAGATAATTAACAGTTTCCTGGTTCAGCTTAAACTTGTTGATAAACGCTAAATAAATTCCATGACTGATGGCAATTAGACCTGTGAAAGGATATATGTATAGTCCTACGGTCAAAGTGGCTGCATAGAGCACCCATGCCAAGCTGTGTTTACATCGAACTGACCATAAAAAAACTGCACTAGATAAAGCAACTATTGCCGTCCAGGCGGCGTAATAGCGAGCTTCTTGAGCATAGATAATGTGAATGGGAGAAACTGAGAACAGCGTTACAGATAGCCAAGCGACTAAATTTGAGTTGAATAACTCTTTGCTCAGCCAATAAATACAGGGAAAAGTGAGCAGACTAAAGAAAACGGATAGGCTTCTTCGGATAGCGACAGAATCGCCAAAAATTTGTATCCATCCTCTCAGTAAAAGATAGTAGAGGGGGGGGCTTTGAGGTTCTTCAAGCGCTAGCGCTCTAATCGTATCGACCGGGGTTTTATTGGGGCTGGGCGACTGAAATCTGTGTAGTTCTTCAATACTGATAGCCTGACCCTGCCAGTCTTGAACCTGATTGCCGATATCTACCTCTGTGTAGCCGAACGTGTAATGGGTGTTGATGACTTCATCAACCCAAAAAGGCTTCAAATCTAGGTTGGCAAATCGAAAAAAAATGCCTAAAACTACGGATGCAGCAATAAAAATTTGCAGGTAATTTGTTAGAGGCGTTACCCAAAATCTAGTTGAAGGTACTACCCTTAATTTGTTTTGTATATTTTCAACGAACATTGGATGAGGAGGGGCAAAATTTTTGAAATTGAGGTAGTCAACTCTGATTAATAGATAGATCAAAGCCAGAAGATCGCCAAAAACACAATCTTCTGGAGCTTTTTAATTGTTAGTCAAAATTAAACTTCCTGATATTGAAAAGATAATTCCTTGCCAAAGCTCTCAGGAACTTTTGATGTATAGATCACTAAATCTTAAAAGACAAACGTTCTATTTAAAGAAATAGCAAACTGAAGGAAATAGAGTTTTATATCTACCCAAGGAAGGAGCCGAAAGATCGAATCTTTAGCTGACTTACTCTGTCTCGGGCGCAATTGCCAATTTGTAAACTTGCTGACGGGACAGGTTAGTCTGCGGCGCTATTTGACGACTGGCCTGCGATCGCGATAAGCCCTGGTTCATCAGCGCCGCCAGTGCTGCCCGGATTTCTGCTGGGCTGGTGAGTAACAGGTTATCTGCTGGTGCACCGGCTACAACCAGGGTGAATTCTCCTTTGGGTGACGTGGTTTGGTAGTGAGCGATCGCTTCAGTCAGGGTTCCCTGCCAAAACTCCTCGTAGCGCTTAGTGAGTTCGCGGGCGGTCGTGATTAGGCGATCGCCGCCCAAGGTATCGGCTAAATCAGCCAGCGTCTTTTCCAAGCGGTGAGGGGCTTCGTAAAAGATTAGGGTGCATGGTTCTGACTGGATAGCCTGGAGGCGATCGCGTCTGGCCTTGCCCTTAGCGGGCAGAAAACCTTCAAAAGTGAAGCGATCGGTGGGTAAACCGGAAGCGGCGATCGCGGTAATGGCAGCGGTCACACCTGGAATCGGAATTACTGGCAGGTTGGCCGCCCGACACGCTTTGACTAGCTCATAGCCCGGATCAGAAATTCCCGGCATCCCCGCGTCAGAAACCAGAGCAACTGTTTTACCCTGCTGAAGCAGCCGCAAGATTTCTGGAATACGCTGCTGCTGATTATGTTCATGATAGCTAAGCTGCGGTGTCTTGATCTGAAAGTGCTGTAATAGCTTGCCTGTATGGCGAGTATCTTCGGCGGCGATCAGGTCAGCTTCCCCCAGCACCCGCACCGCTCGCAGCGTCATGTCCTCTAAATTACCAATGGGCGTCCCTACAATGTAAAGCGCCCCTATGCTCGATTCTGTCACTAGTAAATTTGCAACCCCAGCCTATGCGTGAACAGCCCAAGCGTGGTCTCTTTGTCGGCATGACCACCCTCGACTTAATCTATCAGGTTCCCCGTGTGCCTCAGGCTAATGAGAAACTAGTCGCCTCAGCCAGCCTGATGACGGCGGGCGGGCCTGCAACCAACGCGGCGATCGCTTTTCAAAGCCTGGGCAATATTGCACAGCTAATGAGCGTTTTAGGCCAGCATCCTCTATCAGGGCTGCTGCGGCAAGAACTACAGCAGCAACAGGTTCAATCTTTTGACCTGATGCCGCACTACGCTCAAATGCTGCCCGCCTCCTCTATTTTAGTAACCCAGTCCACGGGCGATCGCGCTGTGGTTTCGCGCAATGCCGTAGATCTGCAGGCAGCACCTCACAACCTGCCGCCCGAACTCACAGCCGAAGTTGTGCTCATCGATGGTCATCAGATGGCCGTTAGTCAGAGGGTGGCTCAGCAGGCCAAAGTTCAGCAGATTCCGGTGGTGATTGATGGTGGTAGCTGGAAACCTGGTTTTGAACACGTTCTACCCCAGGCTACCTACGCCATTTGCTCAGAAAACTTCTATCCACCGGGTTGCCAGTCCACCCCGGAGGTTGTCGCTTACCTACAAGACTTGGGAATTGCGCAAATTGCCGTCACCCACGGCGATCGCCCAATCGAATTTTGGCAGTTTCAGGAGCAGGGGACGCTATCGGTACCCCAGGTTAGGGCTGTTGACACCTTAGGAGCAGGGGATATTTTTCACGGCGCGTTTTGCCACTGGATTTTACAGCCCCACAGCACTTTTGTTCAGGCTTTGACTCAGTCTGCTCAGGTCGCCGCTTTTTGCTGTCAGTTTTGGGGAACACGCGACGGCCTCAATCGGCTGCGGCAGCAAGGCTGGCAAAGCTTAAAGTTTAAGTAAATCAGCCTCAAGAATCTACGGCCAATTGATCGGCACAACAGTAGACTAGAGCAGAAAACTACTCCACTTAAATAGCTGCATGGTCTACGACACCGAAAAACAAGTTGCGGTTCAAGCTGCGATCGCCGCTGCTAAGCTCTGCCAGCAAGTGCGGCAGCAAATTACGCCCGAAGCGATTGAAAAGAAGGATCGCAGCCCAGTAACAGTTGCTGACTTTGGCTCTCAGGCTCTGATTTGCCATGCCCTAGCTGAGGCTTTTCCTGATGACCCGGTGGTGGGGGAAGAGGATGCGGCTACCCTGCGTCAAGCCGATATGAGCCAGCAGTTAGATAAAGTGACGAAGTACGTGCAGGCAATTGATCCAGCGGCGACGCCGGAAAAAGTAGCTGACTGGATTGATCAGGGGAACGGTCAGGTTAGCTCACGCTACTGGACGCTCGATCCGATTGACGGCACGAAAGGCTTTTTGCGAGGCGACCAGTACGCCGTGGCGCTGGCGCTGATTGAGGAGGGGGATATTAAAGTCGGCGTACTGGCCTGCCCTGCTTTAGAAATTGACGGTCAGCAAGGGATAGTTTTGGTGGCTGTGAGAGGTCAAGGGACAGAGCTTCTAACGGCTGCAGGCCAGCCCGTTAAGTCAGTGCAGGTGTTGCAGACCGCAGACAAAGCACGATTGCGATTTGTTGAAAGTGTGGAATCTGGACACGGCGATCAGTCCCAGCAGTCAGCAGTGGCGAAAGCAGTGGGTATTACAGCAGATTCAATCCGCATGGACAGTCAGGCTAAGTATGCGGCGGTGGCAACCGGAGAAGCAGCACTCTATCTGCGACTGCCATCACCCAAGTCACCAGACTACCGCGAAAAAATTTGGGATCACGCCGCAGGTGTTCTCGTCGTGGAAGAGGCTGGCGGCCAGGTCACCGATATGAACGGCAAGCCTTTGGACTTCTCTAAGAGCGATCGCATGCAGGATAATCGCGGAGTGGTAGTGAGCAACGGCGCTATTCACGATACGGTTTTAGCTGCGCTGGCCGCTAGCTCCTAAGTCAGCGCTTTTGGGTTCCTGGTCACCTGACTGGGAATCCATCTTAGGGTTTTTTGCCAGTGCGCTTGCCAGTGTTGCGTCTACAGTAATCGCAACTGCTGGGAAGCCAAGTCCAGTTCAGGCAAAACTTCATCAGTCTCCGATTCGAGGAGCGCAGCAGGGCAGTCTTCCTCAATCAGCAGGGCATTGGCTGCTGCCAGCATTTCAGCCGACAGCTCGGTCAAATCTTCCCGATTAGCCAAATAGGTTTGTAAGGCTGCTAGGGGTTCTAAAGTGCTGTCAGCCTTGAGTTCTGGCAGCCGAGGGCGGGCTAATTGGCTGATAAATTCAGCCTGAATCGTATAGGTATGAGCCGCACTGAGCGCTTCATAGAGGGCGGCGTTATCGATCTGCTCGACCTGCTCTGATCGCAGCTTATACATCAGCCGCACCACCGCCTCGTCAATTTCAGCCGCTGCGATCGCTTGGAGCAGCTTTTGCTGCGGTTCCTTTGCCTGAGACAAATCAGCTTTGATGGTTTTAAAGGGACGTACCGGCAGAGAACAAAATTCAGCCGCTACCTGTCCTCGTGCGAGGGATACTAGGACGTATCCTTTCTCTTCTTTTTCTTCGCTGAAGTCTACTCGCTCAATGCTGCCGGGATAGAGCGCCAGCGGGGACTGGCTCAAAATCTGATGTTTGTGGACATGCCCTAGAGCAATATAGTCAAAACAGTCCCGCGTCAGCAGCGCCATAGGTACTGTAAACCCTTTGCCTGCAGCCAGAAAACGCTCCGCGCCATAGCAGGCCGTATCGGCCATTAGGTGCCCCAGCAAAATTGTTGGCAGGGCCGGATTGAGGCGGCGAATTTCTCCCTCTAGGGCGACTCGCAGCCGATCGATCAAAAGCTGATTCACCTCAGCCATTGAAAGTCCTTCCGTTTCAGGGCGGGTTAGCAGGGTCGATCGCGTCAGCCAGGGCAGCGTGATAATCTGTACTGCGCCGCTGCGGGTTTCAATCTGGTGGGTCATTAGGCGATCGCCCACCACAAACCCCGGTACCCCCAACGTTCGATAAATGCAGAGGCTAGCCCCGCCTGTACCCTGAGCGTGCTGATCGTGATTGCCGACAAGTAAAACAGTCGGAATTTCGGCATCCACAAGGCGACGAAACTGACTGGCAAATGCCTGCTGCACAATTGGTGGCGGCGTAGCGTCGGGGAAAGCGTCGCCGCTGAAAAGAACTAGGTCAACCGGGTCTTCAAGGGCACGATCAATGCATAGGCTGAGGGTTGCGACAAAATCCTCTAGCCGGGTGTTCAATCCGGTTTCGGGATTGATCCGTCCGTGACAGAAGCCGCTGCCCATGTGGATATCGGAGAGGTGCAGGAGGCGGATCATAGCGGGTATACCTGTACTAGGCTTAAGCGTAGCATGAGCGAAGCAGGGGTAATAAAGAGGGGATAACTGGCGAAAATTGCCACCGTGCGCGCAGTTGTTTTGTCACTAAGGTAGGCTAATTTCAAAATTCTTAATGGGCGAAAGTCGCTCAATGGCTGACAGCCGCTGGGAATCGCTATAGGCTGAACAAGCAGGCACAACACATTGCTCATGGTTCGCCTAAAAATTGTTCAAAACTATGACAGCCGCTTCACCCTGGCCCCGGATGCTAAAACGGCATTGTTTGAGCTGCTGCAGGACGCCAGTTTTCTCAAGCAGGTTTGCCAGCAGGCGGGATTTAACCAGATAGAATTCACCGGGCTGCTCTTTCAGCCTATTCCCTACACAGAAGCTACCCCTAAAGGGATGCCTGCTGAGTTTGAACCGTATCATGAATCTCCCGATCACGTTCTAATCAACGTACCGCCGCCGTTCATGTTTAAGGCTAAAATTTTCCAGCCTAGCCGTCTCTGTGCCATTTATCGCCGAGTTGAAACTCAGTAATGCCTTCTCAAACCTCAACGCCTAACCTTGCCGATCTTGAAGCTGTGCCTTACCTCAATGAAGCGGGGCAAATTCCCGAACAGTTTCAGGGCAAAGTGGGTATTTACGCCATTTTCGATCAGGCGCAGACCTTACAGTATGTGGGCTACTCCCGCGATATAGCCCTGAGCCTGAGACAGCACCTCATGCGTCAACCGATGGCCTGTCACTGGATAAAAGTGCAGACCGTCGATCGCCCCAGCCGTACTCTCTTGGAAGGAATTCAGGACGCCTGGATTAAGGAAAACGGTGAGATGCCGGTGGGGAATGCCGCCGAAAGCGATCGCTGGAACCAGCCGATTGATGCCAAACCTGCTATGACTGCAGCGGAAAAGCAGCAGTTTGCCCAAACCGATGAGCTAGGCCAAATTAAGCTGTTGAAAAAGGTATCGCGGCGGGTAGAGGCTGAAATCCTGGAAACACTGAAGCAGCGCGGGGTACAAATGGACTTGCGCTTCAATCCCAAGCTGAAAGAGCAGGGACTGTTAGATTTGAAATGAACTGCGACGGATAGGACAGCGATGACAGCTCCGGCAAGCATGGGACAGATTGATGTGGAAACTCTGGCGCAGCGACTGGCCGCCGGGGAGAGCTTACAGCTAATTGACGTGCGGGAGGCACAAGAGCTAGCGATCGCCCGTTTAGACGGTTTTGAGCATTTGCCCCTGAGCGAGTTCAATCAGTGGGCCGAGCAGGTACCCGTCCGCTTAGATCCCGATGCGGAAACTGTTGTCATGTGTCACCACGGTATGCGATCGGCGCAGATGTGCCAGTGGCTACTCGGTCAGGGCTTTACCCAGGTGAAAAACCTGGTGGGCGGCATTGATGCCTATTCCTGCGTAGTGGATCCAGCAGTGCCACGTTATTGAGCTTTGAGGGCGATCGCCACAAGTCTAAAAGGCTCTCTCCGCAAAATGGTGCGTTACGGCTATGCCTAAGGCACCTTTGCGTTGACTCGCTTACTGAGTCAGATCGGCTAGAAAATTGCCAATTAGGTACAAAGAACCACATAAAACTCTGAGTCCGTTTGTCTGGTGAGTTGTGGCCTGTAGCGCCGTGGATAAGTCGGTAAAAGTTTGACATATCGCTAAATCGGGGCAGATCGTGCTCGCTAGCTCAGCCAATTCTTTCGGTTCTGCAGAGAGGTGGCCGGGTACGGGGACTAGATGAAGGCGATCGCCCGGACGCAGCAGTGCCGTAAAAATGTCGGCATGATCTTTAGTGGCTAGCATTCCCATCACCCAGGTAGTCGGGCCGTTGGCAATCTGATCAACATATCGCCGGAGGGCTGTTGCGGCTGCCGGATTGTGCGCTCCATCAATGAGTAGCTCGTGCTGAGTTCCGGCTGCATCTGCCCAGTCAATCCACTGCAATCTGCCGGGCCAGCGGGCCTTGGCCATGCCTTGCTGAATGGCTGTGTCAGAAACCTGCCAGTCCTGCTGCCGCAGAATATTCAGGGCCGCGATCGCCAGTGCCGAGTTCACTAACTGATGCTGACCCAGTAGCGATAGGGGATAGTCAATCTGCAGGTTATCGTGGACATATCGCGCCCAATCGCCGTCAAGCTTGTGCGCAGGCTGGGGCCACACCGCCGGACAGTCGAGGTCAGCTAAACGCTTTTGAATCACCGCTGCCGCCTCTGGAAGCTGCGGTGCGATCGCGGCAGGACAGTTGGCTTTCAAAATGCCAGCCTTTTCTCCGGCAATATCGGCCACGGTTGGCCCTAAGCGCTGCCAGTGCTCTTTGCTAATCGGCGTGATGAGACTGACTAAGGGGCGATCGCAGACGTTGGTGGCATCTAGGCGTCCGCCTAGTCCTACTTCGATGACCGCAATGTCTACCGCTTCTGTGGCAAAATGCAGCCAAGCTGCCGCTGTGAAGACTTCAAACTGGGTTGGAGTCGATTCGTGGGGATTAATCGCGGCGATGACCGTTTCTAAACGCGATCGCAGCGTCTCAGCCGCGATCGGCTGCTCATTGACACAGATACGTTCACTCCAGCTCACCAGATGGGGCGAAGTGTAGCGTCCCACTCGGTAGCCGGCCTCCGTTAGAATTGCTGAGAGATAGGCGCAGATCGAGCCTTTGCCGTTGGTACCCGCTACGTGAATAATCGGCACTCGTTCTTGAGGGCTGCCCAGGTTTGCCAAGAGCTGCTGAATTCGCTCTAGCCCCAAATGCACGCCAAAACGGGCAAAGCTCTCTAGTATCTGATTAATGTCGTTCGCAGAATCCACCGCTGCTGGCTGTTCCCAAAAGTTTTCTCAAAGATATCCTATTGTTGAACTGTACTCGCTGAATACCCGCAATCTCCGCTATGAACCGCTGGTTCCGAAAACGACTGCGCCCTAAATTGATTTGGCTGTCGCTGCTACTGCTGGTATGGCTGTTTTGCAGTGCTCAGGCGGTGGCTGGCTCGCTTAGCGATCGCTTAGCCCAGTTTCCTGACTGGACAGACAAGCCCCCTGTGCAGACGGCAGTAGGGGATTTGGCCTATCCGGATTGGATGGCGGGTACTTGGGAGATGACCACAACGCTTGTTGATTTGGCCGCACCGCTAGCGCCAGAAGTCACTACGCCTGGTTTTGAAGGCAATCGGCAGTTTTTGCAGCAGCCTGTGGTGTGTCAGGTGCGCTTCGTGCCAGAGCGCCGTCGTTCCCTCAGCCGCTTTGTGCCCAGCGCGATCGCCTCAGCGCCTAAAATTGTTTCCGATCGGGCTTTCAATGGTCTAAGTCTAGCCAGAGCGTATTTAGGGGAAGCCGCCGTCAAGTCTGTCAGGGTAGATCCCAACAATCCCAATCGCCAGGTGACGATTTTGCGGGGCGATCGCCAGCTAGAATCTACCGTCACCCAGCGAGCGACGGAAAGCCCTAGCCGCGATCGCTTTGTCACTTCAGAGATTTTTCAGCAAATTTTTCGCGGTTTGCCCCAGCCCTATCTGAATGAGGTGGAGACGACGACGGCTTACACCCAGCCATCAGTAACAGAGGATGTGACATTTGCGGCGGATCAGGTAACGGCAATCTATTTATCACCCCAGGATCCTGATTACTTTAAAGCAGGCGATCGCCCAGTGGCACTGTATCGCTATCAGTTAGAATTTCGCCCGGTTGCTTAGCGGACAATTCTGCGGCAAACAGTTCGGGGCAGCCGTAATTCTAAGCAACTCGTTAAAATAGGGGATGCGGTTTCTACGGTGACGATACACTGGCAGAGCCGCCGTTGTTGTCACATTATCTAAGCTCAGTCTATGTCTTCGATCGCCACTCCCACCGCCCCCGCTCAGATGGACGATACTAAGCACGGTTTGCCCGTCACCATCATCACTGGCTTTTTAGGCAGCGGCAAGACGACTCTGCTCAACCATATTCTGTCTAATCAGGAAGGGTTGAAAACGGCTGTCTTAGTCAATGAGTTTGGCGAGATTGGCATTGATAATGACCTGCTGATCACCCCCGAAGGCGGTGATGACACGATGGTAGAGCTAAGCAACGGCTGTATCTGCTGCACCATCAACAACGATCTGCTCGAAGCCGTTTACAAAGTGCTAGAGCGCAAAGACAAAATTGATTACCTCGTGGTCGAAACCACCGGACTGGCTGATCCCCTACCGATCGCGCTTACCTTTCTCGGCACTGAACTGCGCGATCTGACTCGACTCGACTCCATTGTCACCGTGGTAGACGCCGAGAACTACAGCCTCGACTTGTTCAACAGTCAGGCGGCTTACAATCAGATTGCCTATGGCGACATCCTGTTGCTGAATAAAGCTGATTTAGTAGACGACGCTGACCTAGATTTGCTGGAAGTCAAAGTCCGTGAAGTTAAGGAAGGCGCTCGGATTCTGCGCACTGTCAAGTCAGAAGTGCCGCTGCCGCTGATTCTAAGCGTAGGCTTGTTTGAGTCTGATAAATACTTTAGCCAAGAGCCTCACGCCGATCACGACCATGACCACAGCCACGGGGAGCACGACCATAGCCACGGGGAGCACGACCACGCCAACTGCGACCACGAGCACGGTCACTGTGAGCACGACCACGACCATGAGCACCACCATCATCATTCTGACCACCTAGCTGTTGATGGCTTCACATCTCTGTCATTCCAAAGCGATCGCCCCTTTGCTATCCGTAAGTTTCAGTACTTTTTAGACAACCAACTGCCGGAAAGTATCTTCCGCGCCAAAGGCATTCTTTGGTTTGATGAAAGTCCCAAGCGTCATATCTTCCACCTCAGCGGCAAGCGCTTTTCCCTCGATGACGACCAGTGGACCGAAACGCCGAAAAATCAGCTTGTGCTGATTGGTCAAAATCTCGATCATGCCAAACTGCGGGAACAGCTCAATAGCTGTCTTTGCGTACCGTCGGCTAGTCGGGGTAAGGGGTTTGGCAAATAGCGCTCTCTCACATCCCAACTGCCTCGCTTGTCAAACGCTGCAGGGACAAGTTGCAGTACCGGGCGGCGTAATTGCCGAAAACGAGTGGTGGCTGGCTGACCACTGTTTAGGGCCGTATGGGGTTGGCGCTATTGTGGTCAAGACTAAGATTCACCGTGAGGAACTGGCCGACTTGAGCGCCAATGAAGCGGCCTCGCTGGGCCTGTTTCTGCAGCGTCTCACCACTGCCATGCGGGTAGCATTAGGGGCTAAGCGAGTGTATATCAATCTGTGGGATGACGACGCGCCTCACCATGTTCACTTTCTGCTGCAGCCGCGCTACGGCACTAGAGAAGAACTGGGCTTAGTCGGACTGGAGCTGCAGGTCTTTCGGGCCTTGCAAAAGCCACCTGCGCCTACTGAGGCTGAGGCCGCAGCGGTCAAGGTACGACAGTGTTTAGCGAATTAGCCAGCTTAAGTCTATGCGGGTGGTGATACAGCGGGTCAAGTCCTCGCAGGTTGAGGTTGAGGGCGAAGTGGTAGGCCGGATTGGGCTGGGACTAAATTTGCTGGTGGGAATTGCTGCGACTGACACTGAAGCTGAACTCGACTGGATGGTACGCAAATGCTTAGACCTGCGCCTGTTTCCTGATACTTCGACTGGACGCTGGACACAGTCGGTTCAGGATATTGAGGGAGAACTGCTAGTGGTCAGTCAATTTACGCTGTACGGGGACTGTCGCAAAGGGCGGCGGCCCTCATTTGATCAGGCGGCGGCCCCGACGGCAGCAGCGGCTCTGTATGAGCTATTTGTGCACAAGCTGCGGCAGAGCGGTTTGCGTGTAGAAACTGGGCAGTTTGGGGCCATGATGCAGGTTGCAATCGAGAATGATGGACCGGTGACGCTGCTGCTAGAGCGAGAGTCTGCTTAGCTGCATACCGCATTTATTACGGTATTGCTGATTTTGGGTACGAATTAAAACGCGAGCAAGATGTTCGCACTAACCTGTCTGATGATAGGCGAGGGAGTGTGAGCGTCTCGCTCACGACCGGCAAACACCAGGCTCATCCCTTGATTCAGCAACGCCCTTATTACATTAATGAAAACTAAACGAAAACCTATAAGTATTAGTTCAGTTAATATTAGACCTGCCGATGAGTCCCCCATTTAGAAAACGGGATTGCTAGAGTAGAAAAGCATTTCTTAACATTTTGAAATCTCGCGGCGTCCTATGCTCAGAGAAACGCTTCTCAAACCTACCCAAGCGAGCTACATCAAGCCTTCGGGATTGCTTTCCCTTAAACCGGGCGATGTCCTTTTTTGCGATTTTGACGGCCCTTTTGTCGATGTCTCCGATCGCTACTACAGCACCTATCAGCTTGGTTTAGCCGATACCCAGGCTGCCTATCAGTCACGAGGCATCGTCTTACCCATCAATCCCCTGAGCAAGACGCAGTTCTGGCAGCTCAAGCAGAATCGGACTGCTGATGAGGCGATCGCCCGCTGGTCTGGACTGGCTGATGAGCAAATTCCCTTTTTCCTCAACCGGGTGCAGCAAATTGTCAATCAGCCCACCCTGCTGCACCAAGATTCGCTGCAGGCTGGCCTGCACCGCGCGGTTTACTTACTTCGCCGCTATGGCATTCGTTTGGTGGTCGTTACGCTGCGTCATTCGGCTCAGGTGATGCAGATTTTGCGAGAGGCTAAGTTAGAGCAGGCGATTAGCGGTATTTACGGTACGTCTGAGGTGGAGCTAGCCTATGCCAACCACAGCGAACACAAAACTGCGCTGCTAGAGCAGGCGATCGCGGCGCAAAAGCCTCTTCACCGTCGCGCCTGCATGGTAGGTGATACCGAAGCTGATTTACTAGCCGGACAGTCGTTAGGCGTCCCAACAATCGCCCTCACCTGTGGCATCCGCAGTCGCTCTTATTTACAGGCATTCAACCCAACTTATCTTTGTCCTAACCTGCTTGCAGCGGTAGAGCAGCAGCTCTGCCCTTACGGTAGCCTACAGTCTGCCTGAGGTATCAGGTACAGCCTTTCCGGTCGGGGCTATTCTTGTTAGGCAAGCGGCTCACTTGGATGGCTAAAGCTTGCGCTATCTTAGGCTTAAGACACTCGGTTAGCTTCGTGCCGGTGTCTAGCTGTTGCTTGCACCTGGCAAAATCATGACTGCCCTTAAACCTGCGCTAAAAGAATGGGCTGTAGCTGTGGAGGCTCTAGCCGCCGGAGATACGATTGTGCTGCTGCGCAAAGGCGGCATTCGCGAAGTGGGCGGCCAGTTTACGGTGCCGCAGCGACGGGTGATTTTGTATCCTACCTATGAGCATCAAAAGCCTGATTTGCTGAAGCCGGATTATGCGGCAGCGGTAGAGCCTGTGGTCTCTGGCTGGCATCCGACGACAGTGCCACTACAAGCCTGGGCCGAGATTACCGATGTCTTGCAAACAAGCCAGGAGAGTAGCCTAGCCGCTCTACAGCCTTTTCACATTTGGCAGCCCCAGTTTGCCGCAGAACGCTTTAACTGGAAGCCAAAACAGCCCCTCTACATCTTGCTGCTGCGCGTCTATCGGCTACCCCAAATCGTGGAAATTCTCTACCATCCCAGCTACGGTGGCTGTCGCTCTTGGACTGAGCTGCAAACGGCGATCGCCTTGGATGGCTCTACTCCGGCCTTGACTCATGAAGATTATCAGCAACAGCGCGATCGCCTGGTTGCCATCAGCGCCGCAGAGCCAGTTATAGCCTGAGTAGACTGCTACAGCAGTTCGCCAATGGCCGTCACGAGCTGGTCAATTTGAGCAAATGTGTGGGTCGCCATTACCGTCAGGCGCAGCCGACTGGTGGTTACGGTGGGGGGACGCACCGCTGAGGCGAAAATTCCGGCTTGTCTGAGCTGCTGGCCTAAGCGTAAAACCGTGGCAGCGTCGGGTACCTGTAGGCAGACAATGGCTGATTCTGAGGGCAATAGCTTGAGGTCAGGATGGGCCTTTTTCTGGAGCTGAGCCGTCAACTGCTGCCGTAAATACTCGCTGTTGGCCTGAAGCTGCTGTCGCCGTTCGGGTTCAGCTTGAATAAGGGCGATCGCCGTCAGAGCCGCTGCGGCATCAGCGGGAGATAGGCCAGTGGTGTAAATCCAGGTAGCAGCCCGATTGCGCAGATAGTCAATCAGCTCAGCCGTACCTGCCACATAGCCGCCCAAACTGCCCAAAGCTTTGCTCAACGTACCCACCTGCACCAGCGGACGGCCCGTACAGTCAAAATGCTCCACGCCGCCGGCTCCTGACGGGCCTAAAACGCCGGTGCCGTGAGCCTCATCCACCAGCACCATGCAGTTGTACTGCTGAGCTAGATCCAGCAGCTCTGGCAGCGGGCAGAGATCGCCGTCCATGCTGAAGACGCTATCGGTGATAATCAGGCCGCGACGGTAAGCTGGTCGAGCCGCTAGTTTTTCCTGCAAATCCGCCATCTGACAGTGCTGGTACTCGCTGATAGTCGCACCGCTGAGAACAGCCCCGTTTTTGAGGCTAGAGTGATTGTACTGGTCGGCTAGGATCAGGTCTTTGGGGCCAACCAGCGCCGCGATCGCCCCTAAGTTAGCCAAATAGCCAGCGCTAAACACCAGCGCATCTTCTGTCTGCTTGAGCTGAGCGATCGCCTGCTCTAGTTCTCGGTGGAGGGGGCGGTGACCGCTGAGGAGGCGGGATCCCGTGCTGCTGGTGCCATAGGTTTGGATGGCGGCGATCGCAGCAGCGGCTAAGCGGGGATCGCTGGCAAGACCGAGATAGTCGTTGCTGGCGAAGTTGATCAGCGGCTGTCCGGCCAGGGTGATCACCGGGCCGATAGTGTCTATCGGCTGAACAGCGCGGTGCCAACGGGCTTTATGCAGCGTACCAAGCGATCGCGTCACCCAGGCGTAAGAATTGGCCATTGCCTAGCGGACTGAAAAATCAGGAATCCAGGCCAGGGGATCGCTAACCGACTGAATACCGCCTTCCTTAGAGAAAACGACCACCAGAATATTAGACTGCGATCGCCCTACATCCAAATAGCCTGCGGCCCAGGGATTGAAGCGAGTAATGCCAGCAATTTCTAGATAATAAGCGCCTTCTCGCAGCACTAGCTGCTCCCGGCGGTTAAAGTTGCGCTGCACCAGTACCCGCTCACCGTTGAGATAAACCGAGGCCCAGTCATCCCCCAGCGCTACAAACTCCACCACTACTTCCCGCACCGGCTCAAGTTCTATGCGGCCCGGAAAATAAATATTGATATCGGCATGAAGCTGCGGTTCTAGGGCTTGAAAGGCAGGGGTAGCCCTAGCTGCGGCCAGTGAGAATAAACTCAGTGCCGCCATGCCCAAAGCTCTCAGTAAAGGCGATCGCCCTATGCTGCTGTTTTGTTTCACGCTGACTGCCTCACTGACTGGCCTCTTCTTTATTAGAACTCGTTTAGCCCCGCAGAGTTTCCGGGTTGTCACAAGCGGTAAAGGAACTCACGGCTGCGCCAGCCCAATCCCTAAGCGCTGAAATATTTTGCCGTCGGATGGTAGGCCACAATTGCCGTAGTAGACTGCTCCGGGTAGAGCTGTTCGCTCTCATCCATGTACATGCCAATGCGATCGCTCTGGAGCAGATCGAGCTGAATAAACTGATCTTGAATGTTGGGACAGGCCGGATAGCCAAAGCTGTAGCGCGATCCCTGGTAGCGCTGCTGCAAGATGTCCCGCAGGGTTTCGGGTTCTAGTTCTCCGTAGCCCAGTTCCCGGCGAATCCGGGCGTGCGTCCACTCGGCCAGGGCTTCCGCTGTTTGCACCGCCAAGCCGTGATAGTACAGATAGTCCGTGTACTGGTCGGCGGCGAATAGCTTCTGGGCAAACTCCGTTGCCACCTCCCCCACCGTCACCGCCTGCATGGGAAAAACGTCAAACTGTCCCGGCTGGGCCATTTCCTGCGGCAGGAAGAAATCGGCAATACACAACCGCCGCATTGATTTTTGGCGCGGAAAGGTAAACGTGGCGATGGGGGCCGGTCGCGGTTGGGATGATTCATGCCCCGCCCCTGCGTCGCCGACCGCATCCGGACTGTAAATATGCAGCGAATTGCCCTCAGCCAAACAGGGAAAATAGCCGTAAATTACCTGAGGATGCAGCAGGTCTTCCGTGAGCGATCGCCGCTGCCATTCCGCCAAAATTGGCTGCACTGTCTCCTGCAGAAAGGCATCATACTCTGCTCTCGACTGCTCCTTCGGTTTGCGAAACTGCCACTGTCCGGCAAACAGCGCCTGCAAATCCAGATAGTCAAACACCGCCTCTAAAGAAATTGCCTCCGGCGTCAGCAGCTTCGTGCCCCAGAACGGTGGCACAGGCCGGGGAATAGCAGGATCTACGGCCTCAGAGCGGCGAGTGTCGATTGGGAGTGCGGAAGATGGAGCGGGTGAGGAAGGGGGGCTTGAACTGGTCGCAGTTCCTTTATCTCTCCCCTCTGCTTTATCGCCCCCATCTTTTCTATCTTCCTCATCTCCTCCATCCGCCAAAAAGCCCCGCACGTCATCCCACTGCCCCTCGCTCTTAGCGGGCATGAGCTTATCCATGAAGTGCAGATCGGAGAACGCATCTTTGCCGTAAATCACCTGACCTTGATAGACGTTTTGGCAGTCTTCGTAGACAAATTTGGGGGTCAGGGCCGCACCGCCTAGAATGACGGGTACGGTAATTCCGGCTTCGTTAAAGGTCTGCAGGTTGTCCTTCATAAAGGCGGTAGATTTTACCAGCAGACCGCTCATGGCAATGCAGTCGGCCTGATGTTCCTGGTAGGCCGCGATGATGTTATCGACCGGCTGCTTGATACCCAAATTCACGACCTTGTAGCCGTTGTTCGACAGAATAATGTCCACTAGGTTTTTGCCAATATCGTGGACATCCCCTTTAACCGTGGCGATGACGAAGGTGCCCTTGGCGCTGCTGCTATCCTCTTTATCCAGGTAAGGTTCTAGGTGCGCCACCGCCGCTTTCATGGTTTGGGCTGACTGCAGCACAAAAGGAAGCTGCATCTGGCCGGAGCCAAAGAGATCGCCCACCACCTTCATGCCGTCTAGCAGAAACGTATTGATGATGTCGAGGGGCGGATACTTTTGCCGCGCCTCTTCCAGCACTTCTTCCAGCCCAATCCGCTCGCCGTCGATGATGTGGCGCTTTAGCTTTTCTTCTAAGGGTAAATCTTCGGTGCTGGTGCGAAGCTGCTTGGCCTGCTTGCCTTCAAAGAGGGTAGTCAGTTTTGTCAGGGGATCGTAAGTGCAGACATCCCCCTCAAACTGACGGCGATCGTAGATTAAATCTTGGCAAACCTGTTGGTGCTCTGGCTCAATTTTAGCCAGCGGCAGAATCTTAGCGGCGCTGACGATGGCCGCGTCCATCCCTACCGACATAGCTTCATGTAGGAAGACAGAGTTGAGGGTGACGCGGGCAGCAGAGTTAAGGCCAAAGGAAATATTAGAGACGCCGAGCAGAATGTGACAGCCGGGTAGATCCTGGCGAATCTGGCGAATGGCTGCCACTGTGGCTTTACCGTTAACCCGGTCTTCTTCGATGCCGGTGGAAATGGGTAGAGCTAAGGGATCAAAGAAAACTTCATAGGGCGGAATGCCATATTCTACGGCGTCACGGTAGGCTCGCTGGGCGATCGCGAATTTTTTCTCAGCGCTGCGGGCCATGCCGTCTTCGTCAATGGTGCCAACGACTATGCCGGCGCCGTATTTCTTGGCTAGCTCTAGCACCTTAAAAAAGCGCTCCTCGCCGTCCTCGTAGTTAGTCGAGTTGAGAATGCATTTGCCGCCGGCCACCTTCAGTCCGGCTTCCATTTTCTGCCACTCAGTCGAGTCCAGCATCAGCGGCAGGGTGACATTATTCACCAGCCGTGACACCAGCTCATGCATATCGCTTTCGCCGTCGCGGCCCACGTAGTCTACGTTGACATCTAAAATATGGGCCCCTTCGCGCACCTGGGATTTAGCCAAAGAGACTAAGCCATCCCAGTCTTCCGCATTCAGCATTTCCCGGCACTTTTTGGAGCCGCTGGCGTTGATCCGTTCCCCCACAATCAGGAATGAGTTGTCCTGCTCGTAGGGCTGGGGGCTGTAGATAGAGGCGGCGGCGGGAGTATAGTCAAGCCCGTCGTAGGGCGGAAACGACTGGCGATCGCCCACTTGGCGTAGCTTGGGCTTTAGATCCTGGCTCATTTCAGCGAGCTGCTGGATGTGGTCAGGCCGGGTGCCGCAGCAGCCGCCAATCACCTGCACCCCCAAATCTTCGACAAAGTGCATCAGCGCCATCCGCAGCTCCAGCGGCGTTAGGCGGTAATGGGCCTGCCCGCCCACATTCTCTGGCAGTCCGGCATTGGGAATGCAGGAAATAGTGAAGGGTGAATGCTCGGCAAGATACTTGATGTGCTCCTTCATCTTGTCCGGGCCGGTGGCGCAGTTGAGGCCCAGAATATCGATGTTGTAAGGCTCCAAGATGGTCAGGGCCGCGCTAATTTCCGTCCCCACCAGCATCGTCCCCATCACTTCCATCGTGATCGAAACCATAACCGGCAGGCGATCGCCCTGCTGCTGAAACACTTCCTCAATCGCATTCAGGGCTGCCTTGATCTGCAGCACGTCCTGGCAGGTTTCCACAATCAGCAGATCGACGCCGCCATCATAAAGCCCCTTGACCTGCTCCACGTAGGCATTTTTGAGGGTGTCGAAGTCGATGTGCCCTAAAGTCGGCAGCTTCGTTCCTGGCCCCATCGATCCGGCGACAAAGCGCGGCTTTTCCGGCGTCGAGTATTCCGCCGCGACCCGCTTGGCAATTTCTGCCGCTTTTTTATTGAGCGCGTAGGCTTTATCGGCTAGATCATATTCAGCTAGCACAATTGAAGTGCCGCCGAAGGTATCGGTTTCAACCACGTCGGCTCCAACTTCCAAGAAGCCGCGATGCACTTTTTCCACCGCCTCCGGCTTGGTTTCCACCAAATACTCATTGCAGCCTTCATAGTCTGGTCCGCCAAAATCAGCAGCTGTCAGGTTCTGAGCTTGCAGAGAGGTTCCCGTCGCACCGTCAAAGACAATCACGGGACGCTCTGGACTGTGAAGGCGATCGAGAAAAGCGCTAGGCATGGTTCTGAAAATAGGGCGAGCTGAATGAGCAAGAAGCAATAGATATCAGGTTTTCTATTATCGTCTAAGCCGCTGTGAGAAGGAAAGCGGGCTGAGGTGTTCTGCCTGCCGCTTTCTTCTGAATCCGAACCTAAAATTTATCCAACTGGCAGCAGCAGCTTGTGAAGTTTGTTAAAGTTGCTTTGAGACGATCGCCATGCTGTTGAGAGTTGAGCCCCTATGCTACGCCTAGAACATATCAGCAAAGTTTATCCCACCGGGGAAATCCTCAAAGATGTCAACTGGGAGGTAAAGCCGGGCGATCGCATTGGCTTAGTGGGCGTCAATGGGGCTGGCAAATCAACCCAGTTGCGCATTATCAGCGGCGAGATTGAGCCGACTTCTGGTACCGTCATTCGTCCGAGTGGCCTCCACATTGCCTATCTCACTCAGGAGTTTGAGGTTGACCCTAGCCGCACCGTCCGCGAAGAATTTTGGACAGTCTTTGCAGAGGCTAACCGGGTACAGCAAGCACTGGCCCAAATGCCCCACCGCATGGAGCAGGCCGATCCCGATGAGCTAGAAAAGCTGATTACGCAAATGGATCGCCTGCAGCGCCAGTTTGAAGCGCTCGACGGCTACGGCTTGGAAGCCCGGATCGAAAAGATTTTGCCGGAAATGGGCTTTAGCGCTGAAGATGGCGATCGCTTGGTGAGTGCTTTCAGCGGCGGCTGGCAGATGCGGATGAGCTTGGGCAAAATCTTGCTGCAGGCTCCGGACTTGCTGCTGCTAGACGAGCCGACCAACCACCTAGACTTGGAAACTATTGAGTGGCTAGAGAATTACCTTAAAGGACTGACCACGCCGATGGTCATCGTCTCCCACGACCGGGAATTTCTCGATCGCCTCTGCACCCAAATTGTTGAAACTGAGCGGGGTCTCTCCACTACTTATCTAGGCAACTACAGCGCCTACATTGCCCAAAAAGCCGAAAACAAAGCGGCTCAGCTCAGCACCTACGAACGTCAGCAAAAAGAACTGGAAAAGCAACAGGCTTTTGTAGAGCGCTTCCGGGCCAGCGCCACGCGCAGTACTCAGGCCAAAAGCCGGGAAAAGCAGCTCAGCAAAGTCGAGCTGGTGGAAGCCCCCGAAACCGACCTCAGAGGGCTGCGCTTCAAGTTTCCGCCGGCCCCCCGCAGCGGTCGTGAAGTGGTGGAGATCAACGATCTCAGCCACATGTATGACGAAAAAATTCTGTTTTTAGGGACAGATCTATTAATCGAGCGAGGCGATCGCATTGCTTTTGTCGGCCCTAACGGGGCGGGTAAGTCTACGCTGCTGCGGCTGGTGATTGGCTCTGAGCAGCCAATGGAAGGCCGTGTCAGTTTGGGCAAACATAACGTGATCCCCAGCTACTTTGAGCAAAATCAGGCAGAAGCGCTTGACCTAGAAAAGACCGTCATGAACACGATTCACGACGAGGTGCCCGATTGGAAAGATGGCGAAGTGCGATCGCTGCTGGGCCAGTTTCTCTTCAGCGGCGATGTCGTCTTCAAGCCAGTGAAGGCGCTGAGCGGGGGCGAAAAGGCGCGGTTAGCCTTAGCTCGCATGTTACTCCGACCTGCAAATTTGCTGATTCTAGATGAGCCGACTAATCACCTCGATATTCCAGCTAAGGAAATGCTGGAGAACGCCCTGCAGCACTATGACGGTACGGTGCTGATTGTCTCCCACGATCGCTACTTTATCTCTCAGGTGGCAACCAAAATCGTGGAGCTGCGCGACGGCGAACTGCGGCTGTACCGGGGTGACTATCACTACTATCAAGACAAAATAGCTGAAGAGAAAGAACAGGTGCGTCTAGCTGCGATCGAAGCGGCCAAAGCAGCCAAAACCGCCGAAAAGCGCCAAAAGCAGCGTGAAAAAGAGAAAGCCCGCAAATCAGCGCGCAAATGAGCCAAATGTTTGCAGTCAATCAGACTGTGAAACCTTGCCTGTCAGAAAAGCAGCCCGGCCTGTCGGTAGTTTCCTGCTCTGAACCTCAGCGTTCAAAGAAATCTTGTTCGCGTACAGCCAGCTTAGAGATAAATCTCAGTTGCAAATTGCAGCTTTTCGATAAAATCCACCATCACTTAGACATAGATATTTAGACAGAGATTCATTGCTAGGGTGAACCGCCAGTTGTTGCTCAGCAAATTGGGAAACGAAGCAAACATACCTGCCCGATTCAGTTAGCCTCATGCCTAATTTCAGCAATTCATTACATAAGATATCGGCTGGCTAATATTGCTGTATAACGGGTAAAGGCAATTCTTAATCAAGTATTAACTTGATTTTTAATTGAGGTTTGTGGTTTAACGTGGTTTAACTGAAATTCAGCTTTAAGGTCATTTGACGGGTATTGGCCAAACTTTTTCTCTCAAAAGAGCTAGGTTTCAATGCAACACACGATCATAAACGTGGATGGTATTATGGCTGAGTCAACTGTCTACATGGTTAAAGGATCTTTGATATGACACAAGCGCCTGTTTCGCCAATGGTGCTCGTCATCTTAGACGGTTGGGGGTATCGGGAGGATACAAATGGCAACGCTGTCACAGCGGCCAATACCCCGGTTATGGACAGTCTCTGGGCAGCTTATCCCCACACCTTAATCCGCACATCCGGAAAGGATGTGGGTCTTCCTGACGGGCAAATGGGTAATTCAGAAGTCGGCCACCTCAATATTGGGGCAGGCCGGGTTGTACCGCAGGAATTAGTCAGAATTTCGGACGCGGTTGAAGACGGCACGATTCAAGAAAATGCGGCCCTACTGGAAGTTTGCCAAGACGTGCGCTATCGCAACAGCAAACTGCATTTGATTGGACTTTGCTCGGAAGGGGGCGTCCATTCTCATCTCAATCATTTGCTGGGCCTGCTGGAGATGGCAAAGGCTCAGGATTTAACCAATGTCTGCATTCACGCCATCTCTGACGGACGGGATACCAAACCCACCGAAGGGGTGACGGCTCTGCAAAAGCTGCAGGATTCTATTCAAGCAATTGGCGTCGGCCAAATTGTGACTCTCAGTGGCCGCTATTTCGCGATGGATCGCGATCGCCGCTGGGATCGAATAGAAAAAGTTTACCGGGTGATGACAGAAGATGGGGCAGGCACCGGCCAAACGGCGGTTGAAGCTTTAAAAGCTTCTTATGAAGCCGATGCTACTGATGAATTTGTACAGCCCGTCCGGCTAGCGGCTGGTGCTATAGAACCCGGTGATGGCATCATCTTCTTCAATTTCCGGCCTGACCGAGCACGGCAGCTGACTCAGGCATTTATCGCGCCCGAATTTGACGGTTTTGAGCGATCGCTGATTGAGCCGCTGTCTTTTGTCACCATGACTCAGTACGACCAAAGCCTTTCGGTCAAGATCGCGTTTGAGCCGCAGAATCTTAGCAATATCCTGGGCGAAGTGATTGCCGATCGCGGTCTGAAGCAGTTTCGGACGGCTGAAACGGAGAAGTACGCCCACGTTACTTACTTTTTC
This sequence comes from Sphaerothrix gracilis Ecp01, assembly GCF_030405905.1. Lineage (NCBI taxonomy): Bacteria > Bacillati > Cyanobacteriota > Cyanophyceae > Nodosilineales > Nodosilineaceae > Sphaerothrix > Sphaerothrix gracilis. The sequence continues at coordinate 33,628 of NZ_JASATW010000016.1, read as the reverse complement.
AACGGGGGGTTAGAAGAACCGCTAGAGGGTGAAGATCGAGAGCTGGTGATGAGTCCTCAGGTGGCTACTTACGACAAGCAGCCTGAGATGTCTGCTAAGGCGGTAACTGACGTGGCGATCGCGGCGATTAGCAAGCAGATTTACTCGCTGGTGGTGATCAACTATGCCAACCCTGACATGGTGGGGCATACAGGTAATCTAGACGCCACCGTTAATGCTTTAGAAGTTGTCGATCATCAGCTGGGGCGTCTGCTGGAGGGCGTGATTCAGGCGGGCGGTACCGCAATTATCATTGCCGATCACGGCAACTCTGAGTATATGTATGATGAAGACGGCAAGCCGTGGACAGCCCACACGACCAACCCGGTGCCGTTCATTCTGGTAGAAGGAGAAGGGCTAAAGATCCCAGGACACGGGACTGAAGTGCAGCTTCGCGCTGATGGTCGCTTAGCCGACATTGCCCCAACAATTTTAGATATTCTGAAGCTGCCGCAGCCGCCAGAAATGACCGGGCGCTCTATTCTGCTGTCGGATAATGTGGAGTTCAAGCCCAATCGTACGCCTGTGCGAGTGCCGCTACAGCGCTGACCTGTGACAGCGGCGCTGAGCCTATCTGAGTTAGGATAGAAAACTGAACTGTCTGAGGGGGAGCGATCGCCCTTGGCACGTCAATGGCGGTGAACCGCTGCCGACCACTGAATTTTTAGGCTTATTGATCTATGCAAATTACATCACTTTTGCAGATTGTTTGGGCAGTTTCGGCGCTAGGGCTGATTGTGCTGGTTTTGCTCCACAGTCCTAAAGGCGACGGCCTAGGGGCTTTGGGCGGACAGGCCCAGCTTTTCACCAGCACTAAAAGCGCTGAAACCACCCTCAACCGCGTCACTTGGACCCTAACCGTCCTCTTTATGGGGCTGACGGTGATTCTGAGCGCAGGTTGGCTAGACACATCTGTTGGCTAATCTCTGAGTGCAGAAGGCTGCATCCAGCCCGGATAGCCAGCTATTGGCTTGATTTCTGGTGAACGATAGGTAAGCTGCTTGCTGGTGTGCTTTTTCAGCGCTACCAGCGATTCGGCCAGACAGACGGCGGCGGCAACCGCATCTATCACAGGAACGCCTAGCTCTGCTTCCAAAGCCGTATCTAGACCGCTCATACCAGCGCAGCCTAAACAAATGGCTTCAGCTCCGTCGACGGCGATCGCTGCTTGACTGGCCGTAATGAGCGCCTCTAGAGTAGCCTCCCGACAGCTCTCCGTTTCTAGCACAGCCAGCGGCGTTGTCCGTACCGAAGCGCAGCGCTGACTTAGCCCTGTTTTAGCAATCGTTTTTTCTACCATGTCCCGGACGCGGTGCAGTGTGGTCACTACGCTCCACTTGGCTGCCAGCATGTTCGCCACATAAAGGCTGGCTTCGGCAATGCCCACAACGGGTCGCCGGGTAATTTCGCGGGCCGCTTCAATGCCCGGATCGCCCCAGCAGGCCAAGATGAAAGCGTCGGCTTCTTGATCTAAAATGATCTGCTCTAGAATGCCGGGGATTGCCAAGTATTCATCGTAGTAGCTCTCAATGGAGCTAGGGCCAGTGCGGGGCTGGACCGTCACCAGCGTCGTCTGGGATGAGCAAATAGTCTGGGCGACCTGATCAATCCCCCGCGTCATCGCCTCAGAAGTGTTGCCATTGATAATCTTGATTTGCATGAGGCGATCGCCTGCCATTGCCCCGCCTCAGCTACTCTGGCTTAGGCAGCGCTGCGGAGGTCTGCAGCATGGCCAGCAGCCCTGGAATATCTTCTTTCAGCAGAACGCTAATTTCTCCTGAATCGACGTTGCCGCTGGCATCGCTGGTAATTTCTATCCAGTAGGCATAGCGATCGCCTTCCCGCAGTTCTCCTTGAATCAGCAGGTTGGGATTGTTGCTGATGGGAGCATCGGCGGTGGGGTAGACGTATATGGGCTGCGATCGCTGATAGTCCGCGAAAATATCGCTGCCGTAGATCACTCGCAGCGATTCTTCTAGCCGATCGAAGCTAACGCCGTTAATCATGTCAAAGATGGCGGTGCGCTCGGCCCGGATTTGGCGCGGGTTGATTCCAGAGCGCAAGTTGCCGGGCGGAAAGATGGAAGCCTGAAAGGTAAAACGCTGGGCTGGAGTATCGACCCGGTTCACCAGCAGCCGCTCTCCGGGGCCGGGCCTGAGGGTTGGGTTAGCCTGAATCCAAGCAGCGACCTCGGTTACGGTTTGCCCTGGCAGTGCCCAGCTTGGCAGGGCTGCTGCTAGACCCAAGCCTAAGGCTAGAAAAAGACTGTGTCCTAAATATTTCATGATGACAACTCCTCAAACCCGACCGAACGGGGTGAAATGACGCTAAATCAGGAGGAATGGGCAATGCCCACTCTACGACTACGGTACTTGCAATATAGATTGATGTGTACCTGTAATAACGCATTCTGTAAATCCAGGGCCGTCCGGTGTTTCAGGTAGAGCCTGACCACCGTCACCGATGCCGCTTCATTAATGACACGTTATCGCAGAATTGTCATGCCTTTAACGAAAAACAAAGCAAGGAAATGATGCGCATCTCCTTGCTTTGATGAAGGCAAAGTTTAGTTAGGTTGACAACTACAAGCCCTTAGTATTCCGGCACAGAAGAATCCACTTCCCGGCTCCAGGCAGTGATACCACCCTTGACGTTAGTGCCTTCAATGCCTGCCTGCTTCAAAATGCCGAGCGCCTTGGCAGAGCGTCCACCCATTTTGCAGTGGGCAATCAGACGATGGCCGTTGAGCATTCCCTTAATTTTCTCGACTCCGGTGCCGTTCTCAATGTCGGGCAGCGGTACGAGTACTGCGCCTGGAATATTGGCAATTTCGTATTCATTGGGATTACGCACATCCACTAGTAAATAGTCGTTTGCCTGCCCATCTAGCAGCTCTTTCAGTTCGCGCACCGACATTTCCGCCAGCTCGGCCTGCTGCTGAGCCGCTTCTGCCTGGGCCTGAGGAATACCGCAAAACTGTTCGTAATCAATCAGCTTTTCGATTACGGGCCGCTCCGGATTGGGCCGCAGCTTGAGCTGGCGGAAAGTCATATCTAAAGCGTTATAAAGCAGCAGACGACCGCTGAGGGTGTCCCCCGCGCCTAGGATAATCTTCACCGTCTCCGTAGCCTGGATGGTGCCGATAATGCCGCACAGTACCCCCAAAACACCGCCCTCAGCACAGGAGGGAACCAGCCCCGGCGGCGGCGGTTCGGGATAGAGATCGCGGTAGTTGGGGCCACCTTCGTAATTGAAGACGGTAGCCTGCCCTTCAAACCGGAAGATTGAGCCGTAGACGTTGGGCTTGTCTAGCAGGACGCAGGCATCGTTGACCAGGTAGCGAGTCGGAAAATTATCGGTGCCGTCAACCACCACGTCATAGTCCCGCACAATGTCCAGTGCGTTTTCGGAACTGAGGCGCGTCTCATAGAGATCTACCTGGCAGCTAGGATTGATCTCTAAAATGCGACCTTTAGCAGATTCAATCTTGGGCTTGCCAACCCAGGAGGTGCCGTGAATAATTTGGCGCTGCAGATTTGAGTGATCGACTACGTCGAAATCCACAATACCAATGCGGCCAATACCGGCAGCGGCTAGATAGAGCAGTAGGGGCGATCCTAAACCGCCTGTACCAATGCACAGGACGCTGGCAGCCTTGAGCTTTTTCTGGCCGTCGAGGCCGACTTCGGGCAGGATGATGTGACGCGAATAGCGCTCGTAATCATCCTTTGTCAGTTGAATATCATCCAGGTTGGGATTGAGCATAGCAGTCTACGCAGGAAGTGAGCAGTAAAAACAATCGGAGTGAGAGCGGAATAACTAGGACAGGGCTACAACGTTGAGGGAGAAAGCGGCAGCGCGGCAGCGATTTCGATCGCTTCAGGTTGAAACTGGTGCCGATCGTCTAGGCTCCAGCTTTGCAAATCCTGCGATCGCTCCTGACAAACTGACACAATCACATAGGAGTACTCAGCCCAGGCTAGCTGGCGATCGCATTCAGAAGGCTCTGCCGGATGGTCTGGGTGAGAGTGATAGATGCCGATGATGTTTAGGCCGCGATCGCGGGCCTGACGCTGAGCGGTGAGCAAGTCGCGGGGATCAATCCAGTAGCGACGACGGCGATCTAAAGCTTGAGACGGGTGGCTAACCGTAGCCAAATCGGCCTCGACCTCGGCATCCCAGGTATTCTCAAGCGGAATCACTTCTACCCCCTGTCGCCGCGAAGTCTCGCCCAAATGCACGTGCCCCAGCAGCAGCCCGCAGCATTCTTCTGGGTAAGTGCGCTCGGCATGATGGCGGATATGGTCAAGCTGTTCCGGCAGCAGGGTTAAGGTCACAGGGCAATGAGGGGCAGCGCTCTCAACGTTGATTCAGACTCTCTATTGTAGTTCACAGGCTTATTCTATTGAAGGGATTGCCTGAGAGTTTGCCAGCTGATCGACCACCCGGTCTAGGGCCACTGACCGAGAAGCTTTGAGCAGGAGGCGATCGCCCGGTTTGATAAAATCCTGCAGCCGCTGCGCCAAAGCCCCATGACTGTCAAATTTTTCGTGTGGAACTGGATCGGCTCCCCTGGCTAGGGCGACTGCCTCCGCCGGATCGGCCAGAATGAACAGATGATCTAGCTGCAGCCGCTGCACGACCTGCCCTACCTGATAGTGAAAATCTGGCGATCGCTCTCCTAGTTCTTTCATCGTGCCCAGCACCGCAATGTGACGCTGGCCGGGAGTTTGGGCCAGCAGGTGCAGCGCCGCCGTCATCGATTCCACCCCGGCGTTGTAGGTTTCATCCAACAGCCAGATATCTGCTGCAATTTGACGGCGACGCGATCGCCCAGCCGGCAGCTCTACGGTGATCCCCTGGGTCAAAACGCGCCAGTCTAGCTCTAGTGCCTGCATTACCGCGATCGCGGCCAAGTAGTTGAGGGCATTGTGTTCACCCGGCAGGGGCAGAGGCAACTGCACGCCCTCGACTTCCAAAGTGCCAGAATCTACCAGCCGCCCTTGCAGATCTCCCTGTGTCAGGCCGTAGGTAATTTGCCGCCCCGTCCAGACCGTAGCGGCGGTCTTGATCAAGCGTTCGTTATCGGCATTGAGGACGGCTATGCTCGTCGTCGGCATCTCTGCCAACAGCTCACACTTGGCCGCCGCGATCGCCTGTTCTGACCCCAAGCGGCCAATGTGGGCCGTTCCGACATTGGTAATCACCGCCACGTCTGGGCGAGCAATGCGGCTGAGCAGCGCAATTTCTCCGGCTGCCCGCATTCCCATTTCAATCACGCCAAACTGATGGTCGGGCTGTAGGGACAGCAACGTTTTCGGGACGCCAATTTCGTTGTTGTAGTTGGCCTGGGTCTTCAGGACTGATCCCTGGGTTGCCAGAGCCGCCGCAATCAGTTCTTTCGTAGTGGTCTTACCTACCGATCCGGTAATCGCAATAATTGGGGCTGAGGCTCTTTGCCGCCACCAGTGCCCTAGCTGCTGGTAGGCCGTTAGCGTATCTGCGACTCGTAGTAAGGGATAGTCATCGCTGACGGAGGCTGCCTGATTCACAACCGCTGCCACCGCCCCCGCTGCGATCGCCTCTGGTACAAACCGATGCCCGTCAAAGTGCTCTCCACTCAGAGCCAAAAACAAAGCGCCGGGTGTGAGCTGGCGGGTGTCGGTTTCAATGGCGGTAACGGATAACTGTGAATTGGCGATCGCCTGATTCCTCGCTGCGCCGATCGCCGCTGCTATCTCGGCTAAATTGATCTGATCACCCATGATTCCATAGCTTTTGCAACGATAACTCCCATTAAATCAGGAGTCGCGTCTTTGTCCCTATTTTCAGAGAAGCTAGCTGGCCCATAGGAACTTGGCTAGCATTTTTGGGTTCAATAGATGTAGATACGGCTAGTAGCGTTAGGCTCCCAATCTGTTTTCGCTCTAGAACTAGTCTTCAGATGCCCCTCGATCCTATCTGTCCCTGTTGTTTTGCTCTATCACCTAAGTAGGCTAAAAAATCTTTACTCAATCTTCAATGAAAATTCCCTTACATAGCCTGCACTCAGAACTGGCTCGCAGTAAAGTTGATCTATAGATGCAAGACAAATTTGGTATAAAAAGCAACGCTTTGAGTTGCACGCACAGCTTTTAATGAAATGGGCTGTGGAGCTGGAATATGGCATGATAGGTCGAAATCTAGCTTTACATCCGGCTTTTAAGGTTGTTCTGGCACTATGAGGCTTTGAATCGAAATCTGTGAATAGTTCAGTCAGCTACAGTAATAGGTTTACTAGCCCAGAAGAACAGCGGCTGTACGATCACCTGCTTCACCAGGTTGAATCGAACTCACCTGAGCAGCTAGTTGAGCGCTTTCGGCTGCTTTTTATTGAAGCTGCTGGCTATCCCGAACGCGATATCTTGCTAACTCTCGATACTCTGGTGTCTTCTAAACGGGTTGAAGAATACTTTCGCTACATTCTGAATCGCTGCTGCCATATTTTGATCAATCGCTGGCAGACCAGCCGCCACATGCAGGCGGCTATTCCAGAACTGGTTGCTTTGTTTGAGACGGGGCCGACCCGCTCGGTTTCTGAAATTTCTAGGGCGCGAACGGCGCGATGCCTACGAGAGCTAGTCAGTCAGTTTAAAGAGACTGAGCAGTTCATTACCCTAAAGCGGCTATCGCGCGTAGTCAGCGAAAAGCCTGAATTTACTCACCAGGCTGGCTCTCGACCCTTGGGAACGCTGATCAAACGTTATCCTTACCTCTATGGTCACTGCCTAGTCAGCGAAGACAGCACCTCCGAGCATCAGCGCAACGTCCGCAGCCTGCAGCTTAAAGCTCAGCAGCGCTTTGAGGTTGATCTTTCCCACTATGTGACGTACCGGGTGCGGCGATCGCGCCTGCGCCGTCAGGGCAAAGCCACTGCGGCTGAACAAACACTACGTCCCATTGAAAATCCGACGCTGCTGAGCGATCGCGATTTAGTCATGTCGCTGCGGCAGTTTACCGGCAGAGTAGAAGCCAGCGGCAGCTACCGCGACGTGGCCCAGCGGTTCAAGTCTCAGCACTGCCAGATAACACAAAAATTTGGCGCTTTCAAAGATGACCTGTACGAATACGTCACGTCAGGAATCGATCCCGAATATGGCAAGCGACAGTTCAACAATCTGCTCTTTAAGCACCTGGGACAAATTTATCCCGAAAACGACGGTCAGCCGCTCAACGACTTCCTGATGGTGCGTACCTGCAGTCAGCTTTTTAACTTCCTGGTCGTCGATGCCTCGACGCATCCGCAGCACTTCGTCTTCGTAGACCTGATCAACAATCTGGGCGCGATGCTGACTACGGGCATTCTGCTGAAGGTGCTGCTGCTCTGCGGTAAAGTCAAGCCTTACTTAGAGCGGCGACTATCCATTCTGTTTAACCACTACGAGTCTGCAACGCGAGATACGGTTGCTTGGCTGGTGCAGGTGCTAGAAAACCTGAATGTGGCCCTCAGCCTCAATTTTGGGGCAGTTGACCTGTCTCACGTGCTTTAGGGGCTGTGCCTGCATTGTCGGTTAGGCCAGCGCGATGCTTGCCGTGCAAGTTGACGCAGACGCGGGGAGCAATTGCTCATCCCGTGTCTCTTTTTCTAAGGGCTGCTTACCCCCAAATCGTAGGCTGACAGTCCCCTAAGCCTTGCTGGCTAAATGAATCCGATCGCTGACCTGCCGTATCGTTTGCGCTAAATTGAGGTCGCGCTTGAGCAGACGGTTAATTTTGTCGCAGCTATACATTACCGTTGTGTGATCTTTGCCGCCAAATTCTTCGCCAATTTTGGGCAGGCTCAGCTCAGTGTGCTGGCGCATGAGGTACATGCCTACCTGACGGGCGAGGCTGATTTCTCGCCGCCGAGAATTTCCTTTGAGATCGTCTACAGAAACAGCGAATGCTTCAGCCACGGTGACAATCACTGAAGTTGGCGAGGCTTCCACTTTCTCAGAAGGTGGATTGAGGACGGGGGCTAAATTTTCTACGGTCATCGATAGCCCCGAAATAGACGTGTAGGCGATCGCCCGAATCAGCGCCCCTTCAAGTTCACGAATGTTAGAGGTATAGTTAGAGGCAATAAACTCCACAACGTCACGGGAAAGGCGCACATTTTCGTACTCCGCCTTTTTTTGCAAAATGGCCATGCGGGTTTCCAGGTCAGGCGGTTGGATATCGGCAATTAGCCCCATCGAAAACCGTGAACACAGGCGCTCTTGCAGTCGAGGGATCTGACTAGGCGGGCGATCGGAGGCCAGCACAATCTGCTTGCCGGATTCGTGCAGGGTGTTGAAGGTGTGAAAGAACTCTTCTTGGGTATATTCTTTGCCTTCAATGAACTGAATATCATCGACCAGCAGAATGTCAGCGGCGCGGTAAAGCTCGCGGAAGCGCTGCATACTGTCCCGCCGAATCGCGGTAATAAGGTCGTTGGTAAACTGTTCCGTCGAGACGTAGGACACCTTGGCATTGGTATCAATTTCTAGGCGATAGTGGCCAATCGCCTGCATCAGGTGAGTTTTACCCAACCCAACGCCGCCGCACAAAAAGAGGGGATTAAATTCTCGGCCCGGCGACTCAGCAACCGCCAACGCCGCTGCATGGGCCATCCGGTTGTTGGCACCCACTACGAAGCGAGAAAAAACGGCTTTGGAATTAAGATCGGGCGATCGCGATCGCTGACTAGTCCCTGAATCAGGCGGGTCAGCAGGGGGGGCGATCGGCTGGCGGCGGATCGGTTCTGGCGGCGCAGTTGTCACGACTGGGGCAGGGTTGGCAGCCTCATTAATGGCTACGGTCACCTGAATATCAACCGGATGCCCCACAATTTCGCAAACAACGTTGGCAATCGTGCTGACATAGTGCTTTTGTAGCCAGTTACGAGCAAAAGGATTGGGCGTGGAGATAACCAAAGTCTCTTGGCTCAGATCCTGAATACGAGCAGGTTTGATCCAGGTTTCAAAGGTAGGGCGACTGAGCTGCTGTTGCAGCCGCTCTAAAACTTGGCTCCACAGCCCTTCAGATCCTTTGTCCACGGCCAAACCTCCTCAGTAAAAATCGTCAGCAGCTTAGGAAGCCAGTTCAAACAACCGTATGCGCACCTCAAACGCTGACTAAAAGCGATAGATCTTAGTCATAATCACCCTACTAACATTTTTTAGGTGGCTTCAAAGCGCTTCTGTAGATCCGATAGATTCTTTCAAGAAAGCCACCGTGACCAATGCCGGGATTTACTAGCGTACTAGATATAAGGCTAAAGCAACGGTTCAAATTCTACATATAGCGCTTTGAATAATGTTGCTTAAATTTAGGGTTAACCCAGTCCCAGGTAAAATGACTACTAATAGCAAAGCCGCAGATTGACCAGATTACCTCAGTCTGTTGAGAGACTGTTGGCGATCGCGGCCTAAGAAAACCCTGGAACCTGATTTGACCTGTTGTAGTCTGAGAAGTCAATCCGTGATCCTTAAAATAGGGACATAGGCTTTGTAACTCTAGACCACTGGTTTGAGGAACGCAGCAGGTTTCCCTGTAGTATTTGTCTGCAGCTAGTCGTTTAGAGAACTTAGCATATTGAGCGCTGTGGTGGTGCTCCGGTCCCGATATTGGACATAGCGATGCCGCTTGTACCTATCAAGATTGGTGTGAGAGAAGCCCCATGACTCGCAATCCTACGCAAGACTCTAATCTTTCATCTTCAGAAACCCACGTTAGCAAGCAGTCTCGCTGGCGGCAAGGCTTGGCCTATGTCTTGCTGACCCTAACCAGCACTGGCACCGTTTTCCTCGCCAGTCGGACGGCCTCATCTGGTGCCATACCTCCCGCGCCGCTGGTGAGCCAGGTTCCGGCCGGGGGATCGGGGCGGCTGCTAGCGCCTCAGGGCACGAACTTTATTGCCGCGGCGGTGGAGCGGGTTGGCCCTGCAGTTGTGCGCATTGACGCTTCCCGCACCGTGACTCAGCGCCGTCCCAGCATTTTTGACGATCCCTTCTTTCGTGAGTTTTTTGGCGACTTCGGTGCTCCGGAGATGCCCCCAACTCGCGTAGAGCGGGGCACTGGCTCCGGCTTTGTGATTGATGCTGAGGGTCTGATTATTACCAACGCTCATGTGGTAACAGGGGCAGATGAAGTAATTGTCACCCTGCGAGATGGGCGAGAATTTATCGGCACGGTTGTTGGGGAAGATTCTGTGACCGATGTGGCTGTTATTCGAGTAGACGCCACCGACCTGCCTGGGATTTCGATGGGGGACTCAGAAGAGATTCGACCCGGTGAGTGGGCGATCGCCATTGGTAATCCTCTGGGACTGGATAATACGGTGACGGCAGGCATCATCAGCGCGACGGGCCGCAGCAGCGCTCAGGTGCGGGTACCAGACAAGCGGGTCAGCTTCATTCAAACCGACGCAGCCATCAATCCCGGCAACTCTGGGGGGCCGCTGTTAAACGAGCGCGGTGAAGTCATTGGGGTCAATACGGCCATTATTGGCGGGGCGCAGGGGTTGGGCTTTGCGATTCCTATCAACGCGGCTCTAGAGATTGCCGAGCAGCTAATTGCCAATGGCCGGGTCGATCATCCCTATCTAGGGGTGCAGATGCGCACGCTCACAGATCCCCTGCGGGAGTCGATTAATCGCAATCCTCGCGCCAATGTGCAGATTACGGCTGAGTCTGGGGTGATTGTGCTGGGTATTGTGCGCAATTCGCCAGCAGAGCAGGCAGGCATTCAGCCGGGGGACGTGATTGTCAAAATCAACCAGACGGCGATCACTGAGGCAGAGCAGGTGCAGCAGCTAGTAGCCGAGGCCGCTATCGGTCAGCCGCTGAGCTTAGAGATTGACCGCTCTGGGTCAGACCTGACCTTAGCCGTTAGCCCTGCTCCTCTCCCCCAAACCGCCCAGCGCCGCTAGCCATTATCCAGGAACGCTCTATGAATCAGCCATTAACTATTATTCAGCTCGGCCACCCGCTGCTGCGTCAGTCAGCCCGGCCTGTGACCGATATCGCCAGCGATCGCCGACAGCAGCTAATCGATCGCCTAATTGTCACGGCCCAGCAAGCTCAGGGGGTGGGGATCGCCGCGCCGCAGGTGGCCCACAGCGATCGCCTGTTTATTGTGGCTTCCCATCCCAATGCTCGCTATCCGAAGGCGCCGACCATGCCGCCGACCGCTATGATCAATCCGGAAATTGTGGCTCACGGCGAGCAGCAGGTTAAAGCTTGGGAAGGCTGCCTTAGCCTGCCGGGGATTCGGGGTCAGGTACCTCGCTACTCAGAGATTGAGGTAGTCTACTGGGATCGTCACGGCGATCGCCAGCAGCAAGTCCTAACCGGGTTTGTGGCCCGCATTTTCCAGCACGAACTCGATCACCTCAACGGGCTAGTGTTTTTAGATCGGGTTGAGAGTACAGCTGACCTGATGAGCGAGCAGGTATATCAGGAGCGGGTGATGGGGGCGGGGCTAGGGAGTCGCTAGAGCCTGCCGCGCCAGTCTAGAACCTGTTCCGCCTGATAGGGACCAAAGCGACGGATAGCCTTGAGTTCTATTTGGGCGTAAGTGCCTGAGCGCAAATGGCTGCCGCTAATCGGTAGGCGACCTATATGCAGGACAAAGCGGTTGTGGTCGCGGCTGATTAAGTCCGTTGGAATGACATCTTCATAGCGAGTGATGTAGCGGGTGCGGGGACCATCGGTGCGGTTGGCGGCAGGGGTGCTGTATTTCAGGTGAAACTGAGTCACAAGCTGGTCAGCTTGTTCTCCCTGGTCGATGACGCCTACCTGAAACTGATTGCTGCGCCCGGTGACGCTACCCAACGCCAACTGTGTGGCTTCACTGGCTCGCATGGCGTTGGTCACGGTGTAGGTGGTGAGATCGCTTGTTTGGGAAGACTCGCCCATGACCCAAAGATCTGCTGCAAAGCGGGGCTGTATCTGGCCGCTGTCTTGTAAATTCAAAGTTAGCTGCGTGGTTGTGAAGTCACTAAGCGACCGGGGAGCTGCCCAGTTCAAGGCAAAACGTCCTTCCACCCTACCCGTATATTGGCGATAGCTGTCATCCACTAGGGAGTTGGGGGCTAAGAGCGATCGCGCCCCGACGCGGGTCTGCCAAAGATTTTTAGAGAGGGAGACAGGGGCTTCTAGCTGCGACAGCGATTGTGTGCGGCTAGGCTGTTCGGCCTGCAGCGGCTCTAGCTGATTGACTAGCACTAGCTGTCCTAGCTGCCCGTCGCGGCCATCGCGGCCATCGCGGCCATCCCGACCGTGATCTCCATCTCGGCAAACATACTCGCGATCGCGGCAGCTATAGCCCGACTGCCCCGGCGTACCCGTACACTGGCGAATTGCCCAGCGGCGATCGCGGCAGTCACAGCCCTCAGCGCCTCGCCCCCCGCGTCCGCCTCGTCCCGGTCGTCCGCCCTCAGCATCTACGAAAATTCGCCGCAAGCTGGCTGACTCGGCGTAGTAAACCGTCAGCGTGCCGCCATTACCGCTATCGCCGCCATTGCCGCCATCACCGCCATCGCCGCCACTGGCGGCCTGCAGATCATACTCGACGTCCGTCGGCTGCCGCCGACAGGCCGGGCGATCGCCGCGCTCCCCATCCTCTCCGTCTTCGCCATCACCGCCACGGAGCAAAAGCGTTTGGGGCGTTTCCGTGGCCGTCACGGTCTGGCTAGCGCCTGAGCGGCCCGCTTGACCACTGCGTCCGGCCCGCCCATCGCCGCCGTTAGAGCCAAAGTGAACAACCCGATCGGCTAGCGCTGTGACTGTGCAGCTATCAACCAGCGAGACTGCTGTAACGAGCAAAAAGGCGATCGCACTGGCTAAAAGTATTAGCTTTTTCAACCGACGCATGATTAAATTCCAAGCTCCGAGCGAAGTCCAGGTCTAGTTCCAGTAGTTTCACTGATCTGACGCCGAATTCCGCAAAAAGCTCCGCCTACTTCTACAGGCAGACTTTATAAATTCTTTGGGCAACTTCAAATTACTTCGTGTTATTTTGTCTAATAACACACTGCCAAAGCGCAATTTGTGCGGCAGTTTTTCAAGGCTCCAGAAGCTATTTTTAATCCACTGAGCGGTTTTAGCTGCAACAGTGTTTTTTTTTGCTCAGTCTGACTTTAAATTTTCTTCTCAATCTTCAAGTAGGAAATAGGGGTTTTGATGGATACCACTACCACACTAGGACTCATCGCTGGCTCATTGACCACCATTGCTTACCTGCCTCAGCTAGTCAAAACCTGGAAGACTAAATCAGCCGAGGATATTTCTTGGGGCATGTTGATTACTCTGTGCCTAGGTATCTCGCTGTGGCTGGTGTATGGCTCCTATATTCATGACCTGCCAGTGATCTGCGCCAATGTGGTAACGCTGGCTTTGGCGTCCATCATTTTGGGGCTGAAAGTTTATTACCGCTCATTGCGCAAAGCCTAAATCCGCGTGAACGGCCAGCCAAATACAGGCCGGTTCTTGGCTGGTATAGTCTACCCGGTGGCGGCAATGGGCCGGAATTAGCAGAAAGTCGCCAGGTTTGAGCGTATGGCGATCGCCGCTCTCATAGACAATGACGGCTTCGCCCTGCAGCAGGGCAACCCACTCGTCTCGTGGCTGGTCATACCACTGACCTACCGGGGTGCGCTGCCCGCTGGAGACGATGCGCTCAATCAAGACTTGCTCGCTTTGGGCCAACGGTTCAAAGCATTCTGCTGCTGGCAGCGGTACCGGGAGCTGAAAAAGATTATTCATCGGCTGCAGGCAAAATCTGGACTCTGGCAAACTTGAGACCGTTAACTCCCTGCAGCGGCTCGACGATACCCTGTTCAATCTCGTCTGCCACCCAGCCGTCACGATGCAGGTAGCGTAGATATTGGCGATATTCTTTCCACTCGTCAGCGGTGGAATAAACCACCGTCAGCATTCCCGGCTGGGTAATACGCTGCTGATCCTCCGTATCGACGGCTTTGTCAATGCGCTTTTTGACAATTTCATAGCGCGTGTCGCGCGATCCCCGTACCTCGAAGAGGCGCTCTGTCGTCTCGTCGTGAGAAATATCCACCGTGGCGTCCTGAACGAGGACTAAGTGAGTAATCTCTAAGTGCGTATTGCAGGTTTCTTTGAGCCGAAAGGCTACGCGGGCGCAGTCACAGACGGCCCGTAGCTGCTCGTAGCGCAGGCTGCGTAGTTGGAAAAGCGAAAATTCAGCGGCAATCGATTTGCCCACATAGAGCATGTGGTCAATACCATCCGTTGCTTCAACATCACAGTAGTGACGAGCAATAGTTTGCATGTTCTCCTGCCAGCGCATCCACGTATCCCGCAGCAGGTTGTTGATTTGCTGGATCGTTTTGTCATAGATTGCTCGCGCCGTGTAGACACACTGCTGGTCGTTGTCACACGCTTCCTGATAGGCGGTGACGGCGGCAGCGGCTGCCGGACTACAGCGGGCGAAATAGTCAAAATTAGGTTCTACGTTGTCAGCCAGGTAGCGAATAAAAGTTACTTCAGCGTCAACGGTAATCCCCTGCTGGATCTGCTCAATATGGGCTATCAGATCGAGGCGAAACTGCTGGGCAAAGGCATGGGGCTGAGCGGCGCAAACAGCTTCAATAATGGCCAGGGCCAGCTTGAACTGAGTCAGCAAGTCGGCCTGAATAGCCCGGTTCCGTTCGCTAGAGGAGCCGCGAATGTCGGAGATACCATATAGCGGATAAACCTCGGTGAAGGTAATCGGTTCGGGCGGTAGCCCCCAGCTCCGGCGCTCAGCTTCTTCTTCAAAACGCCAGCGGACGGAGGGGTGAATATTGGTAAAACGCTCCTGCGTGGTGTAGCGCATGGCGGCGGTCAAAGCTGGAATTAGCAGCGCCGCGTTGTGGCAGTCGCGGTTGTCAAAAGCATAGGGGCGATCGCTCGCCAAGCCAACAAGTCCTAGCAGCCGCCGCGCCATGCCGTCAGCTTGGATCGATTTGGTCACTAGCGGAATAATCAGCAGCGATCGCGCCCCTCTGTCTACAATTGACTGCTCGCAGGGCGTCAGGACTATATCAGAGAGATCTGGAATGTTGAGCACGCTGCCCTGCTCGGCTGCTTGCAGAAATAGAGAGGTTTGCAGAGAGGCTACCGAGTAGGTATGAATTTGCCATTCTGACTGATCAAGGTCAATAAACAGCTTGGCGTGTTCATTCTCGGCGCTCATAATCAGGCTGTCTGACGCCCGAAATAGCCCCCGCATCAGCTCATTAGCCCGGCTGAACTTGTGGGGCTGCAGTACCGACTCGCGGCCAATTAAGAGCTGTACTAAGGTATTGATTGTCTCTCGCTCAGTGACCTCTGCGCCTTCTAGCAGCAAAAACCCCGTGGCCCGATAGGGCTGCTGTGCTAGCTGCTGCAGGCAGCGTTTTAAGTCCGACTTCGCTTCATAGATCTGGGCCATTACCTGCTCTAGGGTCGGCTGCTTTCCTAGGCAGTCTCGCAGCGATCGCGTTAGGTCTGGGGCTAGAGACTGAATCTGTAAACATTCACTGCTGAGCCTAAGTTCTACTTTGCACAGCAGTTCGCTCCGGGGCTGACGGCAAGTCAGCATAATCGGTTCATCGAGTAGCCGAGGCGAGAGCAGCAAGTGCTGGGGATAGAGATGGGCCAAAATGGCCTTAAGTAGATGAAACTGCAACACCTGTTGAATTCGGGTCTGCTCGTCTGGCAGCAGCATCTCTAGCAGATAGATATCGGCACTGTGATTAGCTGCGATCGCCCTCTCAGCAATGCCTACCGTTTGGCAAAAGCGGGGATTAGCAAACTGAATTCGCAGGGATTGCGGCTCTAAGAGCGCGGTTGGCAGATGGCTGTGCTGCATCAGGATGCTCAGCCACTGCATCGGTAGCGGTTTGAGGGTGCCGTTCTCGCTCTGGTTGGCCTCTGCTGGAAGGGTGATGGGCGATCGCGGATCTAGCGATGCCTCAGAACTAGAAGCGATCGCGCGTGTACCTTCATGATTCGGTGCGTCAGGCGATGGCGGCATAGACGAACCTATAACAGCAGGGTCTAGCTTTAGACTACCGCCTAAGTCCAGTTCGGGCATAGAAGAATGTCCTCAGCTTGTAACAAGCTTTAATTTCTTTAGCAGCCTATAAGCCGTCTTGTCGTCAAGCGGGCGTTCGGCAATAGTTCAAAATGCCCCTAGCCGCTTTCAAAGGGGACAAGTCAGCGACTTCTGAACCAAAGCCTCTAGAATAGAGAGACTATTTGTAATGCTAAGCTAGCGGGCTTGGCGCAACTTTGATTCTGCTGAAGCGAGCGATTTTCCTATGTTTGAAGCCCTCTCCGAGCGTTTAGAAGGAGCCTGGAAGAAACTACGCGGTCAAGACAAAATTTCTGAAGGCAATGTGCAAGAAGCCCTGCGAGAAGTGCGGCGGGCGCTGCTAGAAGCTGATGTCAACTTGCAGGTGGTCAAAGCCTTCATCGCGGAGGTGCAAGAGCAGGCGCTAGGAGCAGAAGTGGTGCGCGGCGTGCGCCCTGACCAGCAGTTCATCAAAATTGTCCACGATGAGCTGGTCAGCCTCATGGGCGATACCAATGAGCCGCTGGCCCAGGCCCGAACCGCACCAACTATCGTCCTGATGGCAGGTCTGCAGGGAACGGGTAAAACCACTGCTTCCGCTAAGCTGGCCCTACACCTGCGCAAGCAGAATCGTAGCGCCCTGCTGGTAGCCACTGACGTTTATCGGCCTGCGGCGATCGATCAGCTAATTACCCTGGGTAAGCAGATTGACGTGCCTGTGTTTGACATGGGCTCTGACGCCAACCCGGTTGAGATTGCCCAGCAAGGGGTGGCGAAGGCGCGGGAGGACGGCATTGATACGGTCATTATTGACACCGCCGGTCGTCTACAAATTGACCAGGACATGATGGGCGAGCTGGCCCAGATTAAGGAAACTGTCAATCCCAACGAAGTGCTGCTGGTCGTGGACGCCATGACCGGGCAAGAGGCGGCTAACCTCACCCACACTTTTCACGAGCAAATTGGCATCACCGGGGCAATTCTCACTAAGTTAGACGGTGACTCTCGCGGCGGGGCGGCCCTCTCTGTCCGGCAAATTTCTGGTCAGCCCATCAAGTTTGTCGGTGTAGGCGAAAAGGTAGAGGCGCTGCAGCCTTTCTACCCGGAGCGCATGGCCTCTCGTATTCTGGGCATGGGTGATGTACTCACCCTGGTAGAAAAGGCCCAGGAAGAAGTTGATCTGGCGGATGCCGAAAAGCTCCAGGAAAAGATTTTAGAAGCCAAGTTTGACTTCAATGATTTTCTCAAGCAGACGCGCTTGATGAAAAACATGGGATCCCTGGGCGGCATTATGAAGCTGATCCCAGGCATGGCTAACAAAATTTCCAGCGATCAACTAGAGCAGGGAGAAAAGCAGCTAAAGCGAGTGGAGTCTATGATCAACTCCATGACGCTGCAAGAGCGCAAAAATCCTGAGCTGCTCTCTAGCTCTCCCAGTCGGCGGCGGCGAATCGCCAGCGGTTCTGGTCACAAAGAAAAAGATGTGAGCAAGCTGATTAGCGACTTTCAAAAAATGCGATCGCTGATGCAGCAGATGGGCCAAGGCTCGATGGGGATGCCGGGGATGGGTGGCTTCCCCGGTATGGGCGGCGGCTTTCCCGGCATGGATGGCGGCGGTATGCCTGGCATGGGCGGCGGTGGCCCGGCTCCTGGTTTCCGGGGCTACAGCGGCCAGTCCAAGAAAAAGAAAAAGGGCAAAAAGAAGAAAGGATTTGGTCAGCTCTAACAGAGCGCGACGGCTACCGCGAAGCTCCGATGATCGGGCTGAGATCGAGATGGGCTTCGAGGGTCTCAGCTAGGGCATTGAGCATAGCTTCGCGCTGTTCGCGGTGATTGGAGATGCCAGTGGGCAGAGAACCCAAACCTCGCTGCTGGCGCAGACGGTTGAGCCAGGCCCGTCGCCACGGCCCGTTGTCAAAGATACCGTGTAGATAAGTGCCCCAGATAGAAAGGCTATCATCGACCACGCCCAGACTGCGATCGTCGAAAAGGGAGTGATAGACGGGAGCCTCTGCCTCTTCTTTGTCGGAGGGGACTAGCTGAGTCCGGCCCTGATGGATTTCATAGCCAATGACGGGCAGCCCTGTCTGGGGATATTTGGAGGTCACCGAGCGCTGACGGGCAATCTTCTGCGAGGTGATGACTGTGCGCAGGGGAATTAGTCCCAGCCCTTTGTAGCGGCCTTCGTGGCCTTCAATTCCCTCTGGGTCGGCCAGTAGCTGCCCCATAATCTGAAAGCCGCCGCAGATGCCCATGACCGTTCCGCCTGCCGCTGCGTAGTTTTGAATAGCCTCTGCCATGCCTGTGCGCTGCAGCAGAATTAGGTCGGCGATCGCCGCCTTTGATCCGGGCAGAATCACCGCATCGGGATAGCCCAGGGTATCTTTAGGGCTGACATAGCGCACGGCAACGCTGGGTTCAGCTTCTAAGGGGTCGAAGTCAGTAAAGTTAGAGATGCGCGGTAGACGAATGACCGCAACGTTGATTTCGCTGTTGTCAGGCTGAGGCTGGCGATCGAGCAGGGAAAGAGAGTCTTCGGCGGGGAAAGACTCATCTAGCCAAGGAATAACGCCGATTACAGGAATGCCTGTGCGCTCTTGCAGCCACTCAATTCCCGGCTGCAGCAGCTCTCGCTGTCCCCGAAACTTGTTGATAACAAAGCCTTTAATCAGCGATCGCTCCTCCGGCTCCAGCAGCTCTAGCGTGCCGACAATGTGGGCAAAGACGCCGCCGCGATCGATATCTGCAATCAGAATTGTGGGCGCTTTCAGGTGGGTAGCGACCCGCATATTTGTCAAATCGCGGTGCTTGAGGTTGATCTCGGCTGGGCTACCTGCCCCCTCGCAGACCACGAGGTCAAACTCTTGGCCCAGACGCGCTAGCGCTTCTTGAATCGCCTGCCAGCCCGCTTCAAAGTACTGCTCATAGTAGCTAGCGGCTGTCGTCCGTCCAACTGCTCGCCCTTTGAGGATGACCTGAGAGGTAGCGTCTCCTTGGGGCTTGAGCAAAATGGGATTCATCTCCACTTGGGGAGCGACACCAGCGGCCCAAGCCTGTACCGCCTGAGCATAGCCAATCTCTGCGCCTGTGGTTGTTACATAGGCGTTAAGAGCCATGTTCTGCCCTTTGAAGGGGGCTACTCGCCAGCCGCGACGGCTCAGAATACGGCATAGGGCCGTCACTAACAGGGATTTACCGGCATGGGAAGTTGTCCCCACTACCATTATTGCCTTCATGCAGAGTCCTCCAGGACAGATCTCTCAAATTGGGCTAGCTGCTAATGCGCAGAAAACCAGTGAACGCTTTACTACTGTAGCCAGCTTGGTAGCCGTAGCCAACGATTCAAGGAATTATATAGTTGATCCTGAAGCGACGGATGGTTATCCGGAAATCCTTCAGCCGCCCACCGATCGACGAGCTGACGACCTAAAGGGGTCAGCCGAAAACTATCGGTTAGCCCCTGTCCGTCAACTTCGCGGCGCAGCAGCCCAACCTGAATCAGCCAGAGCAGTTCGTTTTCTGCCGTGAGTTCAGCTAGGGGACGCAGCGTATATCCATTGCGAATGCCGTAACTATCTGCGATCGCCTTAATAGAAACGCTTTCAGTGCGCATATTGGCCAGTAACTTCAGCCGAAAGGGAGAGCATTGCACAGCGCAGCTTGCTCGTTTCAGCGTTGCGGGGGGATACTCAATGGGACTCACGGGTGAGGAATTTGTATCCATGCCTCTGCTATCTAACTAATCTTGATTTTAATCGGGTTTAGGCTCAAACGCTTGAATAGGCCCAGCGATTGACTGAAATGAACAGAAAGTCCTGACTGCTTTAACTCAGCACCTCCACTGTCCCGGCCTGCCCGTCAATTCGTACCCGCTGACCGTCGTGTAGCCGCTGCAGCGCATGGGTCACATCCATTACCGCCGGAATTCCATATTCCCGCGCTACGATCGCCCCGTGAGACAGCCGACCGCCCACTTCAGCAATCAGTCCCCCCGCTCTAGACAGCAGGGGAGCCCAGCCGGAGTCAGTGTAGGGAACGACCAGAATGGTGTCAGTAGAGATATCGGGCAGGCTTTGTAGGCTTTCTAAAATGCGGATTTGTCCAACTGCCTGACCGGGGCTAGCGCCAATGCCCTTGAGCGTCTGCACAGAGCTGACAGGCGAGTGCAAAATGAGCTGGGCAGGGGGCTGGTGGCCGTAGATGACGTAGGGCGTGGGTTTCAGGGTTTGATCTTGTTCAAAGCGCGATCGCCTAGCTGTGACAATTTCGGCTAAGGAGACAGGCAGTGACTGGCCGCTAGGCCGAATTACGGCTCGAATCTCTGCTAGCTGCAGGAAAAAAATGTCCCCAGAGGCTTCAAGCTGCCTAGATTGGATCCACTGCTGTTCGAGAGCGACGAAGCTCCAGCGCAGTTCGGCCAATAGGCGGCTATAAACTTCGGTCACTTGGCCTTTGAGGTCGAGGCGGCGCTGCACCTGATGCGTTTTCCAACCTGTTGCCGCCGATTTCTCGGCAGCAGCGGCAGGTGGGGGCGGATTGAGCAAAAACTGGGCAAACAGCTCTCGCACCGGATGGGGATTTTCGCGCCAGGTGGGAACGGCAATATCCGTGCCGACTTCGCTGAGGTAGCCATACTGATGCAAAAAGCGATCGATGCGCTCTAAAACCGTATGGGCATCGGCAGTTTCAGCCAGAGCCGCAAACAGAGAAGCACTGTTGTCAGGCCGCGTTGAGAGGCTAGAGAGAACCGAGCGAGAATCCTGGGCGATCGCCCGCAGCGATCGCATGGACTCTACTTCTGGAGAAGCGGCTGAGTTTAAATCGGTATCGTCTACCTGCAGCACTGCCTGCCGGATGGCTAAGCTTAGGGGGGCCAAAATGCTGTAGTAGGTCGCGGTTTGCAGCAGTGCTAGCAGTCGCTCAATCCGCTCTAAAATCTCTGCTGGTGAATTCTGACTTGCAGGCTGCTCAGCTAGCTGAGTTAGGGCCGGTTGGAAACGGCGGCGGTTATCCTTTTGAAAGTCACGCCGCAGCCGCAGTTCTCGGCTTGCCAACCGCAGCAGCCCTGGCAGATTACGCAGGGTAGAGGCCAAGGGCGGCTTGCTGAACTTAGCCCCCCGAGTGAGAAACTCCAGGCTCTCTGGCGGCAATCCCATGCGGCGAAAGATATTTCCCAGCAGCGAAGCGTTGAAATAAGCCTGGGAGTAGTGCAAAGTAGCGGTTTGCTCAAAGTCCAAGTCGCGGGCGCGATCGCCCAGCACCAGCGTAAAAATTTGGCCCCAGACGCCGCAGGTCAGCGGACGATTGATAGACCAGGTGAGAGGCCGGATATAGCCCGGAATCACCTCAGCCGCGATTTTGCGCGTCCAGATAGGCAGCAGCGTCGTGATGGGACGGCTCTGCAGCAGCCAGATTTGCTCACCGTCATAGCTCCACTCAATATCTTGGGGAATGCCGTAGTAGCGTTCTTCCAGATGGCGGGCCAAAAAAGCCACTCGCTGCAGCAGCGCTGGCGGTACGGTGCCGCTGCCCTCAACCTGCAGGGTCAACGCGGCGGGAAGCTGCCAGGTCTCGCTGGGCTCAGTGCGCTCAAAGCTGGGAATATCTTCTGGCTGCACCATAACCTGATAGGACTGGGGCGTCACCTGACCAGAAACTACCTGCTCGGCCCCCCCTGGCAGGGCTTCAATGATGACCGCATCGCCGTGACGGGCAATTGGATCGCGGCTGAAAGCGACCCCGGAAAAAAGGCCCTGCACTTGGGTCTGCACCAGCACTGACATTTGGCCTTCTGGCAGGCGGCGATCGCGGCGGTATTGCTGGGCCGAATCGCTGTTATAAGAGGCAAAACAGCGGGCGATCGCAGCAGTCAGGGCTGCTCGACTTTTGACATTGGCAATGGAAACGTACTGTCCGGCAGCAGAAGCGGCTTCGGTATCTTCTCCCACCGCCGAGGAGCGAACTATGACTGGCTGCTCCGGCGAGGGCTGACTAATCTCAATGAGTGGGGCCGGATCGTCCCCGGCAGGCAGCACATAGCCCAAAGGCACCGGATAGCCCCAACGCCGCAGCTGAGCCAGCGTGGCCGCTTTGCTCCCCACCTTTTCTGCCTGCAACGGCTGATCAAGCGAAAGCAAAGCGCGATCGCCTTGAAAAAAACGAAACATAGACTGTGACTCAATACGCCCTGCTTCTGAAGGTAACTCTAAATCATCCGGCAGCTTTTGATAAATCCAGGCAATCAGACCGCTGAGGCAAACCATCGCCAGCACCAAGCTGCCTTCATCGCCGTGGCGCAGCGCCGTGATAATCGGCAGCACAATCAGCACCAGCAGTCTGCCCTGCCGTCGCTCCCGCAGAATAGTAAAACCAATGCCGCTAATTAAGAATGTCAGCGCCGCCGTGATCCAGTCGTGCACCCAAATGCCCCAGACCACGTTGGTGGTTCCAGCCCCCTTACCTATCCAGTAGCGGCCTAGCACCAGGGCAATCAGGGCCACAATTTCCCAGGTGGAGTCAGTGGGGAAATAGTAGCGCGCCAGCAGCACCGCCGCGATTCCCTTAAACGCCTCGGCACAGACTGACAAAATGCCTGCGACCCGCCCGCCGTGATAAAATGCGGCTGAAACGCCGATATTACCGGTTCCTACCTGAGACAGGCGCTTACCGCTGAGCAGCCGCGTGATCCAGCCCGTCAGCGGCAGTCCCCCCAGCAGCGGACACAGCACAAAAATTAACAGCGCCCCTAAAACCTGAGTCAGGGTCATATTAACGATCGCCTAAAGATGCTCTCTTCATTTATGAGTGTATGGGTTTACCCTCTAAACCCATACCCCTTGCAGACCTAACATTCTCCTAGCAAAATCTCCAGGTAGCTATAGGTTTGAGCGCTGTGATGCTGAACATAGCTAACGCTACAGCAGGGATAGCGCGGCTGCGATCGCAGATATGGACCCATAGGCACCGAAGCTGAACGCTGGCGGACAGAAACGCGCTGTGTCTGGGAAATCATAGTTCTGCCTCTTCATAGATGAGTTAATCCTAATGGATCAGTTTAGGGGGTGGATCTGAGAAAATTCTGAGGATGCGGTGCCGTTGTGCACCGGGCGATGGCGTGATGAAGCTGCAGCAGAGCACCGAACCCTGTCGCCACAGAGATTTCCCTATCAGTCTGGGACTTACACCCTAAAGCGTTTTGCTAAACTAAACAGCTCAAATCCTCAGTTTTTTGGCTGAACAGTAAATTCTCGCGGTAGTCAACGGGGCAGTCGATGACGACGGGTACGTCCTGTTCTAGCGCTTCCCGCAGGGTTGGCGCAAAATCTTCTGTGGCCTCAATCCGATAGCCCTTCAAGCCCATACTCTCGGCAAACTTAACAAAGTCCGGATTCTTGAAGTGGACAAAGGCCGATTCGCCGTAGTGATTGTGCTGCTTCCACTCGATCAGACCATAGCCGCCGTCGTTGAAAATGATGGTGACAAAGTTGGCCCCCACCCGCAGCGCCGTTTCTAGCTCCTGACAGTTCATCATGAAGCCGCCATCGCCGGTAGCAGCCACCACTTTGCGACTGGGATGAACCAGCTTGGCGGCGATCGCCCCTGGAATCGCAATCCCCATCGCCGCAAAGCCGTTGGAGATCAGACAGGTGTTGGGCCGCATACAGTGATAGTTGCGGGCGATCCACATTTTGTGAGCGCCCACGTCGGAAATGACAATATCCTCAGCCCCCATCACCTGCCGCAGATCGTAAATTAGCTTTTGCGGCTTAATCGGAAACTCAGCATCGTTGGCATACTGCTCATAGTCGGCTCGAATTTCCTCTCTGAGGCTGACGGCATAGGATTCGGGTAAACCCTGGCGATCGACCCGCTTCAGAATTTCCTGCAGTGAATCAGCAATATCGCCTACCACCTCCACGCGGGGAATATAGCTGCTGTCAATTTCGGCCTGAGTCAAATTGATATGCAAAATGGGAATTTCGCTATTGGGATTCCAGCGCTTGGGCGAAAACTCTACCAGGTCATAGCCCACCGCAATCACCAAGTCGGCTTTTTCTAGAGCGCAGCTAATAAAGTCGCGCTGCTGCAGGCCCAGCGTCCACAGGGAAAGGGAGTGAGTGTAGGGAATGACGCCTTTGCCCATAAAGGTATTGGCCACTGGAATATTCAAATGAGTGGCAAACTCGGTCAGGGTTTCACTGGCATCGGCTCGAATCGCCCCATTGCCCACCAAAATAATGGGATTAGTTGCCTGAGAAATGGCTACCGCTGCCTGCTGAATGCTGTGAATGGAGGCAAAGGTTTTTTCCCGACTGTCAGGGCGCAGCGGCATCCCTTTGGCTGCCATGCTGGCAATATTTTCGGGCAGGTCAATATGGACTGCGCCTGGTTTCTCTGTTTGGGCCAGCTTGAAGGCTTTGCGAATAATTTCAGGCGTATTGCTAGGCCGCACAATCTGCGTGTTCCATTTGGTTACGGGAGAGAACATCGCCACCAGGTCAAGGTACTGGTGGGACTCGATGTGCATGCGGTCAGTCCCTACCTGACCTGTGATCGCCACTAAAGGAGCGCGATCGAGGTTGGCATCGGCTACTCCCGTCATCAGGTTGGTAGCTCCCGGCCCCAGGGTAGAAAGGCACACTCCAGCTTTACCCGTCAGTCGCCCGTAGACATCGGCCATAAAGGCTGCTCCCTGCTCGTGCCGGGTGGTGATGAACTGGATGGAGGAATGTTTGAGGGCCTGCAGAATCTGCAGGTTTTCTTCGCCGGGAACGCCGAAAATGTATTCTACGCCTTCATTTTCCAGGCAGCGAACTAGCAATTCAGCGGTGTTGAGTTCAGTCATGGGAATTGTGGCAGAGATGGTAAAGGTGAATATCGCTAGGGGCGGGTTTTAAGCGAAATGAAACAGACAGGAAAAAGGATTAATGGGTCAAAGGTAGGGGCGGGTTTTGGGCC
>NZ_JASATW010000016.1:0-8547 GCF_030405905.1 Sphaerothrix gracilis Ecp01 | reverse complement strand
AATTGGCTAGACCCGCCTGTACAGAAGGAAATTTGGGTGACATGAGGCGGGGAAGCAGGAAATTAATCGGCCTAATGCCCCTACGGAGGAGAATTCATTCCAGAACAAGCGAGATTATTTCACCCAAACCGTTTTGATATTGACAAACTCGTGGATGCCTTGACGTCCTAGCTCCCGGCCATAGCCCGATCGCTTGATGCCACCAAACGGCAGACGTGGATCAGACTTGACTAAGCCATTGATAAATACCGCGCCCGCTTCCAGGTCGTTAATCAGACGATCGCGCTCTTTTTCATCACTCGTCCAGGCGCTCGCACCTAGCCCCAGCGGCGTCGAATTCGCCAAGGCGATCGCTGCCTCTATGTCATCTACCTGAAAGATCAGCGCCACCGGGCCAAAGAATTCTTCTTGATCAGCCGGAGTCCCCGCCGGAATCTGGCTGAGCACAGTTGCCGGATAAAAGTTGCCTTTTCTCAGTGCTGCTGGTAGCTGGTTTTGCAGGGCTGAAACATTGCCGCCGACTAGCGCCTGCGCCCCCGCCTGAAGACAAGCCTGCACCTGCTGATCAATGTCATGCAAAATGGCCGGAGTTGCTAGCGGCCCCAGATCGGTATCGGCCTCCAGCGGATCGCCTACTTTAAGCGCCCGAAAATTTTCCACCAGCTTGCTTTCAAACTCAGCCGCGATCGCCCGGTGTAGAATAAACCGCTTGGCCGCAATGCAGGACTGACCGTTATTGAGCATCCGGGCGGTCACTGCCGTTGTCACTGCTGCGTCAATATCGGCGCTGGGCAGCACAATAAACGGATCGCTGCCCCCCAGTTCTAGCACCGTCTTTTTAATCTGATTTCCAGCCGCCGCCGCTAGGCTAGCCCCAGCCGCCTCACTCCCCGTCAGCGTCGCCGCCCTGACCCGCTCATCTTTGACCACCGCTTCAACCTGATCGGCTCCAATCAGCAGGGTTTGAAATACGCCTTCTGGGAATCCGGCCTGTTTGAAAACAGTTTCGATCGCCAGGGCGCACTGAGGCACGTTTGAGGCGTGTTTCAGCAGACCCACGTTGCCTGCCATCAGGGCCGGAGCCGCAAAGCGGAACACCTGCCAGAAGGGGAAGTTCCAGGGCATCACCGCCAGAATAATCCCCAGCGGTAAATAGCGTACATAGCTTTGACTAGCATCGGTTTTAGCCGGCTCATCGGCTAAGAAAGCCGCCGCATTTTCAGCATAGTAGCGGCAGACCCAGGCGCATTTTTTCACCTCTGCGATCGCTGACTGCAGCGGTTTGCCCATCTCTAGCGTCATGAGCTGACCAAAGTTGTCCTGGTTTTGCTCTAGCACCGTAGCCGCAGCCTGGAGCCACTGCGATCGCTGCTCTAATGAAGTGTGCCGATAGTCTGCAAACGTCTGCTGAGCAAAGGCTATCTTTGAGTCGATTTCGGCTGCTGTCAGCGCGTCAAAAACCTGTAATTTTTCACCAGTGGTTGGGTTAATACTGGCAATACCCATATCTGACCTCCTTCCTTCGACTGCTTTGAGGTCCTGTGCTAAATCTCACTGCGGTGGCCAAGCCGATTCACTTTAGTTCAGCGACAGCCGACAGTAAGTGACGTAGCGCTTTTGACAAGCTGCCCCAAAGCAAGGGGTTTTAGTTGCTATCTCTAATGTGGCAGCAGAAACCAGCCGCAGACGGCAAAACGTATAGATTGTTTAATTAATAAAGATTCTGCAAGAATTAGTCCGGCAATACTGGATGATCTTGGCCTACTGAAGCCGCTATTGAATCGAAATGTAAACATTTTGGGCCGTTTTGCCGGGTTATTAGGTCTAGACTTTAAGAACTTATTAAAAGTGACTCATCATTGCATTTCTGCCGATAGAGTGATTTACAAGATACCTCCTAACTGCGTCTCCAGCCCTGCCCACTCCCTCTACTGATGTTTGAAGTGGCAGGGCTGCTCTTTCTTTAGCGACTTGTTAGAGGCAATTAATTAGAAAAATCACCGGGCGATCGCGTAATCTCTACCGTAATCTGACCGCTGAAGTTGGGAATGGGCGGCGTCAGCTTCGTCAGCCTCACCCGTACCTGAGTCAGCCGTTCATCCTGGGCCAAGACTCGCCGCGCGATCTCAGCCGCCAGCTTTTCAATGAGGGCATATTTCTGCGTTTGGATAATTGTCTGCGTCTGCTGGACGGCCTCTACATAGTTATGGGTGTCTGCCAGGCGATCGCTGTCTCCAGCCTTAGCCAGGTCGAGCCACAGCGTCAACCCCACTTCAAACCACTGTCCCAGTACCTGCTCTTCTGGCAGCGCTCCGCTGTATCCATAGGCCCGAATGCCATCAATTTGAATCGTGTCTTTCACGCTTGCCTGCTTGTTGTCTTTCAATGCTTGCTAGCTTTCTCGTATACGTGGGCGATGCCCACGCTACCTACTCACTAGCTTTCTCGTGTACGCGGGCGGTGCCCACGCTACCAGGTCTTTCATCCGTAGGCGGTGCCTGCTAGCTTTCTCGTATACGTGGGCGATGCCCACGCTACCTGCCGCCCAGCCGTCTGCCTAAAACTGCCGCGACCACTCTTTCGGCCAGCGCTCTACTACCACCTTTGTCTGCGTGAAGAATTCTACCGCGTGATCGCTTTGGCCATGTAGATCGCCGAAGAAGCTATCTTTCCAGCCGCTGAAGGGGAAAAAGGCCATTGGGGCCGCCACGCCAATATTGATGCCGATATTGCCGGCTTCTGCCTCGTAGCGGAACTTACGGGCCGCTGCGCCGCTGCTGGTAAACAGACAGGCCATGTTGCCCCATTGGCTGCGATTCACCAGGGCAATCGCTTCATCAATGGTCTCTACCGCCATCAGTCCCAGGACGGGGCCAAAGATTTCTGTGTTGGCAATTTCGCTGTCGGGTTGTAGATTTTCCAGCAGCGTGGGGCTGACAAAGTAACCTTGTTCGCCGCCGCTGATTTGGGGCTTGCGTCCGTCTATCAGAGCTTTAGCCCCCGCGTCGATGCCCTGCTGAATCAGTCCTTCTACTCGCTGACGGCTTTGCTCACTGATTACTGGCCCCATCTGCACCTCTGGTTCTAAGCCATTGCCGACGACTCGGTTGGCCGCAGTTTCAGCGATCGCTTCGGTAAAGGGCTGGCTCGCTTTCCCCACCGTAATGGCTAGAGAAGCAGCTAAGCAGCGCTGTCCGGCGCAGCCAAAGGCACTATCGGCAGCGATCCGCGTGGTCATCTCCATATCGGCATCGGGCAGCACAATCAGCGGATTTTTGGCCCCACCCTGACACTGCACCCGTTTGCCGTTGGCGGCAGCGCGGCTGTAAATATAGCGGGCGACGGGGGTAGAGCCGACAAAGCTAATGGCGCGAATTTGGGGATGCTCCAAGATGGC
Source organism: Sphaerothrix gracilis Ecp01 (assembly GCF_030405905.1). NCBI lineage: Bacteria > Bacillati > Cyanobacteriota > Cyanophyceae > Nodosilineales > Nodosilineaceae > Sphaerothrix > Sphaerothrix gracilis. The sequence goes on along the minus strand of NZ_JASATW010000016.1, from coordinate 5,150 downwards.
ATCGACGGTGGCTTTGCTGCCGTTGACCAGGTTGATGACTCCCGCTGGCAAGTCGAGCTGATCGATTAGGTCAAAAATTTTCTGCATCGTCAGCGGCACTTTTTCGGAGGGCTTGACCAGGTAGGTATTGCCACAGGCGATCGCGTAGGGCATGAACCAGAAGGGAATCATGGCCGGGAAGTTGAAAGGGGCGATCGCGGCGGCGACGCCCAAGGGCTGGCGAAACATAAACTCGTCAATCCCCCTCGCAATGTCTTCTAGGTTGCGGCCTTGCATCAGGGTGGGAATGCCGCAGGCGGTTTCTACGTTTTCAATGGCGCGGCGCAGTTCGCCCTGGGATTCCTTCAGGGTTTTGCCGCACTCTAGGGTAATTGTCCGGGCGATGTCGTCTAGGCTGGCTTCGAGTAGCTGCTTGAGCTTGAATAAAAACTGTACCCGCTCGGTGGGCGGTACCCGTCGCCACTGGCTGAAAGCAGCGGCGGCAGCAGCCACGGCCTGCTCCACTTCGGCAGCGGGAGAGAGCGGCACCTGGGCTAAGGTTTCTGCCGTTGCGGGATTGGTGACAAGCAGATGCTCTGAGGCGCTAGAGGCAATCCACTGGCCGTTGATATAGTTTTTCAGGGAAGTCATGCGAAGCTCAATATAGAAGCGATGCCCTATAGCCTACAAAACTTTTGGGGTTGCCGAGAAAACTGACGGCAAGGGTTTAGCAGGAGGGCGATCGCTTAATTTACTGGGCAAGTGCGCGTTCTTAACTCTGGGTTGGGATGAAATTGCAGATGAAATACTGGACGGAAACCTGGGCGATCGCTCAGCGCATTTTAACCGAGCTGGGGCGACGGCGACGCAGCCTAATTTTCTGGGCCATTTTCCCGGTGCTGATTCTGGTGCTCAATGGCCTGATCTTGGCAGAGCGGGCGCAGCTTTCGACGGCTGAGGCGTTTGAAAATGCGGCTCCGCCTAGCCTGGTGGGGGCGGCCCTGTTTTTTAGCTGTTTGGGGGGCAGCGTGGCGACGGTGGTGGCCGAGCGAGAGCACCGGACGCTGAAGCGGCTGTTTCTCTCGCCCCTCAGCGGCTTTTCCTACTTCCTCGGCATTTTTGTCGCTCACAGCGCTATCGGGCTGGGGCAGACGGTCTTGGTCTACGCGATCGCCTTTGCCGTGGGTGCTCAGTTTGAAGGAGCGGTGCTGCTGGGGCTGGTGATCATTCTGCTTAGCATCGCTGCCTATGTAGGCGTGGGCTTTATCTTGGGTACGCAGTTTGCTCGCCGCACTGAGGATGTCAATGCCCTAGTGGCCGCCTTTGGGGTGCCGCTGCTGATCTTAGGCGGTACGTTTCTGCCTGCTTCCCTATTTCCAGAGGTGCTGCTGCAGATTGCCCAGTTCAACCCGGTTTACCACATGAACGAAGCTTTGACAGGCGTAGCGGCAGCCGGGGAGGATATAGGGGCGATCGCGCCGCACCTCAGCTTTTTAGCCATTTTCGCTGGCGTCATGGTGATTTTGGGCTGGCTTTCCTATCAGCGGATGGTGCAGACTGAGCGGCGGCTATAGCTACTCGGCATAAATCATTTTGCGGGTCATGCCGCCATCGACGACAAAGTTTTGGCCGGTGATAAATCCGGTTTCTTCTGAGAGCAGATAGGTCACTAGCCCCGCTACGTCGCTGGGTTTGCCCACGCGCCCCGCCGGATGCTGGCTGTGATCTTGGCGGCTGAGATGAGGCTGCGATCGCTGGCTTTCTTTCTGCCAGTCACTGACGGCAATCCAGCCGGGGCTGACGCAGTTGACCCGAATCTGGGGGCCGAGGCTGATGGCGAGAGCATGGGTGAGGGCGACGATGCCGCCTTTAGAAGCGACGTAGGCTTCAGTGTGAGGTTCAGACTGGAGGGCGCGGGTAGAGGCGATATTGGCGATCGCGCCTCTGGTTTTGCGCAGCGAGGGAACAGCGTGTTTAGTGACTAAGAAATAGCCAGTCAGATTGGTGCTTAGCTTGTGGTTCCAGTCGTCTAGGGAGAGTTTTTCAATCGGGTCATTGTAGGGATTGGCGATGCCCGCGTTATTCACCAGGCCGTGTAGGGCGCTGAACTTTTCGAGGGTGGTGTCGAGGCAGTTTTGCACCGAGGCTTCACTGGTCACGTCAGTTTGGCAGAAAATGACGGACTCAGAAAACAGCTCAAATTCTGCCAAACAGTCTGCCCCGGCTTCGGCGTCTAAGTCGGCGATCGCCACGTTCCAGCCAGCGGTTAGCAGATGCAGCGCGATGCCTTTGCCGATGCCCTGGGCACCGCCGGTAATAATTGCGGTTTTTGAGGCTGACGCCATCCTGTTTTTTCCCTAGTGCAGCCCTTTGATTGTGCCGCCTGAGCTTTGGGGGCAAATCTTGCTGACGTTAGAGATCTGCTGGCAGTGAGGCATACCAGTCAGCGTAGGGCGTATTTTTTGCCAGTTTTTGAGTGTAGTCAGGGGCACCGTCATCCCACCACACCGGGCCACGCTCTCCCAGAGCTTCCTTAGCCGCTTGCACCTGCGATCGCGCCTGTTTTAGAGCTGCCTCGTCATCAGCTTGCTGGGCCGCTTTCACCTGCCGCCGCGCCTGCATCAATTTTTTCACCCACTCTTGGCGAGTTTCTGCCGTCAGGCTGGGGTCAGTGCAGCGCCAGAGCCGCCCTTTGACGACGAAGTAGCGACCATCTGGCGTCACGGGATAGTTTGCCATGTTTCGTCAACTTGAGATTGCCGATATCCTACCCGTAGAGTCTGCTAGAGTTGAAGGCGCTATCGGTAGAGTTTGATGAGGTTAGCGTGACGTCAGAGCAACCTTCCCTATTGTCTTATGCCGCCGAGCAGTCGGCGCGGTTGTCTACCTACGCCAATCGCCATCCCAGCGCCACGATGAACGCCAGCGAACTGCAGGACTGGAAGCAGCGAATCTTCCGGTTTCAGCAGCAGGTAGAGCAGGTTCCAGTCGTTCAGGGGAATTTGTTTGAGTCAGGGGCGATCGCCAGCAGTCCCACCCCACTCGATCCGTTTACCTTACGGCCTCAAAATACCGAGTTTTGGCGCTGGCAGTTTGATGACTTGGGCGTAGCGGCGCTGTATTTTGTGGTAGATGCGGCGTTGCCGATCCTGCTCTACGTGGGCGAGACGGTGAAATCTAACCAGCGCTGGAAGGGCGTCCATGACTGCAAGCGCTACATTCTCAACTATGTTTCCTTGCACAACCAGCTTAAGCTTTCCACTGCGGTTAATATCGGCTTCTGGTGTGAAGCGCCCTGCGATCGCAAAGCCCGCCAGCAGCTAGAGCGAGAGCTAATCTACAAGTGGCGATCGCCCTTTAATAAGGAAAACTGGCAGCGCTGGGCCACGCCGTTTGTGGGTGAAAAGTAGAAGGTCGAGCGGTTTAGAACTCGCAGCCCGCAGGCTGTCGTCCCTGCTGGGCTAGCTCGGCAGCAAATTCTGGGGGTAACTCAACTGCTATAAAACCTGCGTCAACGCTGCCCTGCATGGCCTGACTGCCGTAGCCCGTAGGGTACATGTGGGCGCGCACAATCACGGTTTGATCCGGCTGGACGGCCACGGCCCCGCCCGCTCGGCGAAACGGCTGCTCCTCTACATGGCTATGGGCCAGGGGACGGCGAAAAATCAGTTCTCCTGCTTCGCTGACGACTTCCCACCAGTTGGCATACTGATCGCAGCCGGTATCTGGGCTTTGCACCGTCACGGCAAAGGTATAAGCGCCCGGTTCGCCAGCGGTGGCTTCAACCGCGATCACCTCGGCAAAGGTAGAGTCTGCTGGGGTCGCGGTAGAGTCTGCTGCTGGGGGCGAACTTGGCTCCGAGGAGAGGGGCTGGGTTTGGCAACTGGCTAGGCTGAGGGCGATCGCGCCAACCACGATCAAGCGCCATAAGCTCCTGGGATCAATCTGCTGATGAAGCATAAAGTTGAGGGATGGAACTGAGAACCGCTTGGTGTAACAAACTTAACTTGCGCTGGGGCGTTAGATGGGGTAGATTTTGGAGCTATAGCTGTCTGCGTGCAGCTTGACTATCACCCAAAAATTTGGTCATGCGGTGTCGAAAGTTGTTCGCAGCAATCTTCCGACACCTGACCCCTTCGACAGGAACAAGCTGTCTCGGAGGCTAGAGTAATTATTACTCAGGCCGTCCCGAACTGCTATGTCTGGGACGGCCAAGTTTTTGGGATTTCCTACCCCACTTCTTGAAGGAGGAGTCCCAAAATGCTGTTTTATATCCACCCGCATCTCCCGGATTTGACCAATCTGGGAGACACAGAACCTGTGCGCCTGCACATCCCCCGCGCCCAGCCGGAACGGGAGCGCCTGCGCCATCTGATTATGGGGTCGCAGGAAGGCGTGCGATCGGCGATCAATGCTCTGCATAAGCTGAGCTACGCCGACCAGGGCTTGTGGAGCGACCTAATCGCGATTCCGCCCGCTGGCATTCTGCTGACGCCGGAGCAGGGCGAGGTGCTGAGCTACCTGATGCGCTATCGCTCGTTGCGTTAGCCTTCGAGGGACCGGTCCTTCAAAAGGACCGGTCCCTAGAGGGAATACTAGTCTTAGGGGTTTCTCCGCAACGAAGGATTTATGCCAAAAGCTAAGCGAATTCTAGTGCCAGGGTGCTACTACCATCTCTACAATCGGGGTTACAGGCGGCAAAGAATTTTCTTCGAGCGGGCAAACTATTTCTACTTCCTCAAGCAGTTTCGCCGCTATCTGACAGAGCAGACAGCCGATGCGATCGCCTACTGCTTGATGCCTAACCACTATCACTTTCTGATTCATCTGCGCGATGATTCCCTGCCGAAAGCAATGCACGGATTCACATTGTCTTACACCAATGCTGTCAATCGTCGCTATGGTCGGCAGGGGCCGCTGTTTCAAGGCAGATTTCAAACGCTTCACGTCAATAGCGATCGCTACCTGTTGCATTTGACTCGCTACATTAGACCTTATCGGAAATTGAACCGATAGGATGATTAGTGTCAGAAGCATCGACCCGAGACATTCAATGAAAGTGACCTATGCCGAGTTACGGACAAAACCTCGAATCCTATGCAGTTTAACTGGCTTGAGGATGTCAGAGTTTGAGGCGTTGTTACCCAGCTTTGGGACGGCTTGGCAGAGCT
>NZ_JASATW010000015.1:0-142394 GCF_030405905.1 Sphaerothrix gracilis Ecp01 | reverse complement strand
GTCAGTGATTGACAGCCAAGGTCGTGTGATTGGCACCTGGGCGGACGTATTGAACCGTGCGAACCTGGGTCTGGAAGTGATGCACGAGCGCAATGCTCACAACTTCCCGCTAGACCTAGCGTCTGCTGAGGCACCTGAGATCATCGGTTAATCCAGCTTGATTGACTGATTGTTTCTAAAGCTCAAATGTTGATAAAGGCGCTTTCTAAGGAAAGCGCCTTTATTAGTTTAAAGATGATCTTGGGTCCAAAGGGGCTGCGATCGCGCCGCTTCCAGGCAAAATTATCTGCTTAATGCCTGAGCGCAAACACCCCCTTAAGTTTTATCGGTGGGATCTATGGCCGATCTCGCCGCTGAAAGGCTGCACGCCGCTGGCCGGATAGTTATCACGAGCCGGACTAAAGATCTCAATGAAGGCTTCTGCTAGCGCCTTGAAGAAACCGGGCTGCTCTTTCAGCTCGCGCAGGGCTTCATCAACATGATCGGTGGAAAACTCAAACCCTTCCTGATTGCCCAGCTCTACCAGCTCGGTTGGATTTTTCACGTTTTGTAGCTTGTCTTTTACCTGCTCATTTTGAGCCGCACGCTGGAAGAAATTGAAAACGCTTTCTTTAGACATCTCAATTCTGTAGCCAAAACTACATTTTTAGTCTTCTAACTCACGATACCGCGCCTGCCTAGATTCGCTGACGAAATTACACAACTGTTTCCATAAGCCGCTATTTTTGTTTCGACTGCTTAATACTGCGTATGGGCTACTCCGGTTCAACGCCTAAAAGCGCTATAAGCTGTGCTTCGGTGAGCTGAGCAATGTTGTGTTTCTCCGCTTTTTTAAGTTTGCTGCCGGGGTTTTGACCTACGACAATGTAGTCAGTTTTGGCACTGGGCATTTTGTTGATACGTCCACCAGCCTGCTGAATCAGATTGCTCACCCGCTCATAGCCTAAAACCGTTAGCGTTCCGGTTAGCACAAAGCTCTTATTCTTAAAAGAGATTGGGGCTGTAGTAGTTTGATTAGAGGCATTGAGGGCAACCCCAGGCTCTTCTGGGACTGCTTCTTTATCCTTAGAGGTTTCCCTGGACGCTTCGATCGGCTTTGCTGGGGTCTGTGATTCTGGCTGCTCTGCAGCTTCAGAGGAGTTGACCGACTTATCTTCAGGTTTAGTGGCTTCAGAATTGGCGATCGCGGCTGGCCTGTCCTCTTCATCTGCTGCGGTTTCGGATTTCTCTTTGGCAATATCAGTAGACGCAGGGACTTGCACCTGAGCGGAGAGCTGAGCTTTCTCCTGAGTCAGCGTCTGTACCTGCTGCTCTAGGGAGTTAACGACGGTTTGACCAAGCTGCAGAGCTTCTTCCAGAGCGGCTTTATCAGCCTGTAGGGCTGCTAGCTGCTGCTGAAGATTTGTACTCGCCTGATCTGAGGTTTGTAGCTGCTGGGAGAGCTGGTCTTGAGCTTTCGTCAGGTTGGCAACCTGCTTTTGTTGATCAGCCGTGGCGGCCTTAGCTTGCTCAAGGGCCTGGGTTAGTGTTTGCTTTTCTGCAGCAAGCTGGTCAGCTTGTTCTTGAAGTTTAGCGATCGCGCTCTGGGCTGTCTGTGTCTCTTGCTGAGCGCGATCGCGAATTTGAGTAAGCTGGGCCTCAAGCTGTTCAACCTGAGCAGTCGCTTTTTGCTGGGCCTCAGTTAGATTGGCGTTTTGACTTTCGAGCTGTTGCTGTTGCTGCTGCAGGCTGACCGTAGTTGCCTGAGCATTTTGGCAGTCTTGCGCTAGGCGATCGCGTTCTTGGCTCAGCGCTTGAATTTGCTGGGCCAGCGAGGCTGAAGTGGCTCCGTCTGCTTCTAGAGACTGAGTTAGCTGCTGCCGCTGTTGCTCTAAGGTTTGAACCTGAGTTTGAGACTCTGTAAGTTTAGATGCCGCCGCCGCTAAGTCTGTTTGTAGCTGCTTTTGGCTCTGAGTTAGCGTCTCTATCTGCTGAGATTGTTGGTCCGCTGCCGTTTGAGCCGCTTGCAGATCTTGCTGGAGCCGATCGCGCTGGACCGTGAGCGTCTGCTGCCGCTGCTGTAAGTCCGCAATCTCGCTGTCTTTTTGCTCAACCGTCCGCTGCAGAGCATTTCCTGCCTGCGTGAGCGTTTCAACCTGCTGCTGCAAAGAGGCGGCGGCTTGCTGCTGCTGGCTCAGCTGCGTTTCTAGACGTTCTTGCTGCTGGGCCTGCTGCTCTTGGGCCGTAGCCGCTTGCTGCTGAAGCTGATCTAGGGCCTCAGTTTGTTCCTGAGCGGCAGCCTGTAGCGTAGACTTTTCCTGGGTCAGCGCTGCAATTTGCTGCTGTAGGGAGGTGGCAGCAGATTGAGCCTGTTGCAGCTCGGTTTCTAGGGCCGCAAGGCGCTGCTGCTGCTGCTGAGCCTCGGCCACCTGCTGGCGCAGCGTCGCGATCGCCTGCTGGCTTTCCTGCTGGGTCTGCTCTAGCTGTTCTTTGGCCTGAGTAATAACGGTTAGCTTTTGCTGCTCCGTCTGAGCTGACTGTCGCTGCTGGCTGAGTTCGGTTGCTAGGGACTGCTTTTGGTTTTCCAAGGCGGCTAGCTGCGTCTTGAGTTCGGCAGCATCAGCGTGAGCTTGATTTAGAGACTGGTTTAGCGTCTCTCCGGTTTGGCTCAGCTCGACCACCTGAGACTGCAGCGACTCGACCGCGTTTTTAGCCAGTTCCAGAGCCTCTTTAAGATTTTGGTTATCCTGAGTTAGCTGTTCGTTTTCAGCCTGAAGCTGCTGCTTCTGTTCAGCTTCTTCCCGTGCCTTGAGACGCAGACGGCGATCGCGGCGCAGACGCAAAACAATCAGCAGCCCGATAGCTACAACCGTTCCAATTAGTTGATAGTTCAGCGCGTAACCCATAACTCAACTCCACTTTTCTACAGAGGCTCAGTGCCGTTTGTCGAGACTGGCAGAGTTCAGAACGCTAGCCTATCCTGAACCAACTCGAACAACACTAATTTAGGCTTTCAATCATACAAAAATCAAAAGCAGCAGACGCTAGCCTGCCGCTTTTAGAAAAGATTATTGAACTTGCGGAATGATACTTTAGAGAGCGCCGTCAGTTTCGGCGTCCGCTGGTGCAGGCTCAAACTGTAGGCGCAGCGGCTGCTCGCCCAGGGCCTCTAGCTGCCGCTGCCGAAAGTTGGAAGCTTCACTGTTGATGCTTTCCTGCTGGCGCTGGCGATAGGCTTCGCGATCGAGGCTGCCGCCAAGATTAACCTGATGAATAATATCTAGCGGACTAAACGAGGAATCTGAGAAGGGATCGTTCCCGTCATCACGAGTGTTGAAACCTTCTAGCGGATCCGCTGTGGTTTCAAGTTCTTGAGCGATCGCGTTGGGGGCTAGGGCCACTATGCCGAGAGCAGCGAGCAGCCCCGCCAAACCAAAGGTAAGCTGTGAGCGAAAGCGTGACATTGACAGATCCTCCTCACTTCCAGAGCAATTTTAAGCAGCTAAGACAGGCGAAAACGATACGTTTACTCTAATCAATTTGTGACGTTTTTCAACCGTAAATTGCTCCCCAAATACACGCTTATTAAGCAATGCGACGGCGCAGCAGGGGTTGAATCAAAAGCAAGGCAGCGGCGCTAAAGCTTAGCAAAATTAGCAGCGCAGCGCCAAGGCTGACATTGCCCCAGGGAGCCTGCAGAACGGGACTGGCAAAACTCCAGGTATCGTGCAGATAGAGATAGCGAATCGGCTCAATCGCATAGCTAAGGGGATTGAGGCTGGCCACAAGCTGCAGCCAGCGAGGCATAAAAGCAATCGGGACGAGCGCAGTGCTGGAAAACAGCAGCGGCAGATTGGTAACAAAAATGACGGCGATTAGCTCAATATGTCCAGGCAGGGCAAAGGCTAAGCCCAGGCTCAAAGCCGTCACCCCCAGCACCAGCGTAAAGACAATCAGAGCCATGAGTAGCAGACCGGAAGCGGAGGGCAGTCCCGCTCCTAAAAAGGCGCTAGCTGCCACAATGGCGGCAGTCTGAACAAAGCTCATCGCCGCAATAAACAGGGCAGAAGCCACCACAATTGAGAAGCGGGAGGCCAATGGAGCCACCAGCAGACGGTTAAGAAAACCGAATTCGCGATCGAACATGACCGGCAGGCCAGCATTCAAGGCTCCGGCAAAAGCCGTAAAGACGATGATGCCCGCCCCCAGGAACTGGCCATAATTTTGGCTTTCTCCGAACAGCCCCTCAGGAATATTTTGAAACAGGGCACCGAACAAGATCAGCCACATCAGGGGCTGGACAATACCCGCAATCAGGGTTGAAGGGCGGCGCTGAAGCTGAATGAAGAGGCGCCGGGTTAGGGCGAATGTCTCTTGCCGAAACTCGCCCGACAGTAAGCCCGGTAAAGACTGTTCCGTTGCGATCGCTGCGGTTTTCCACTGCTGCAGCTCTGGATTAGAGATAGACAGAGGGTCGGGGCTAGCGGTGTCGCGGTTTTTGGGAGGTGTGATAGTACCACTCATCAGAATACTTTGGGTAACGATGGGTCATTGACGGTTGAGGCAAATAAGGCGCAGGGAGCGGAGAAAACAGACATTGATGAACGCTTATGAAACCCCTTTCATTTGCTGCTTGCGTTCAGCCTTGAGATCGCGGCTGCCCGCCGCCGCCAGCTCGGCATCCACCAGGGTACGTCCGGTCGCAGCTAAATAAACATCGTCTAGGCTAGGGCGGGCCTGAGAAATGCCAAAAACAGGAAGGCCGGCCTGCTTTAGCGCCTGCTGTACGCTCAGCAAAGCATCAGACTGGGGATCAACAACCAGGTTGAGCGAATTGCCCTGAGCCGGGTTGACAATTACCTCCTGCACAAAATCTAACGGTTCTAAGAGCGTTTTGGTGCTTTCTGCCTCTTCAACCGGGGTAAACTCACGAATCCGCAGCGTAATGCGATCGCCGCCGACTTTGTCCTTCAAAGCGCTGGGCGTACCCGTGTCAATCACTTCACCGCGATCGATAATGGCGACCCGATCGGCGAGGGCATCTATCTCCTCTAAATAATGGCTGGTAATCAGCACCGTGGTTCCAGCCGCCTTGAGCTGGCGCAAAAACTGCCAGACGGCGGCGCGGCTTTCAATATCTAGGCCCACTGTTGGCTCGTCTAAAACCAAAACGTCAGGCTGATGCAGTAAACCCGCGGCTAAGTCTAGACGCTTGCGCAGACCGCCAGAATAGGTGCCTGTTTTTTGATCCGCGTAGGCTGCAATATCCAGCAGGGCCAACATCTGATCAATACGAGCCTTGGCCACCTTAGCTGGAATATGATAGAGCGCCGCCTGGAGCTGCAGCAGTTCTCTGCCAGTGAGAACCTTGTCTAGGGCCACCTCCTGAGCGATGTAGCCTAGATGCTGCCGTGCGAGGCGAGGCCGCTCTAAAACCGAAACGCCATTAACCGTCAGTTTGCCAGCATCGGGCTGAGTTAGGGTGCAGAGGCAGCGGATCGTGGTGGTTTTGCCCGCGCCATTTGGCCCTAGTAGGCCAAAAATTTCTCCTGGCTGAATCGTCAAAGATACGTTTTTGACCGCTTCGACGGCGCCATATCGCTTTTGTAGACCTTGAATTTCAACCGCAGGAGACATAGCAGACGCAACAGATAAAATTGCAGCTTTTACTAGCTTTATATTATCGAAGTCACACCCAGATCAGGGAACCTTCGATGGAGTTGGCTCCAGCTAGGGACAAACTAAAGCGGCCAGCAAGCTGCTAATGTGTTCACCGCCCAGGGTGATCAGCTGACGGGTAATGGGGAGGCTGTCCACAACCAGACCAGCCGACAGCAGCATCATGTAGAAAATCGAAAACTTAAACAGCGATCGCGCTAAGGTCATGTCTTCCGGCGACTGCAGAAGCTGCCAGGCTTTCTTGAGGAAAAGGCCACCTAGAAGCGTAGCGAGCACCGCATAGAGCAGTCCTGAGACACCGAGCGGGTAGACCAGGAGCAAAGTAGTGGGAACCAGCAGCAGCGTGTAGGCCCAAATTTGCTTGGCCGTTGCTTCATTGCCCACCACCACCGGCAGCATAGGAATGCCCACTTTGGCATAATCATCGCGAATTACCATTGCCAAACCCCAAAAGTGCGGCGGTGTCCAGACAAACACAATGGCAAAAATAATCCAGGCCGCCCAGCTCAAGCTGCCGGTGACTGCGGCCCAGCCCACTAAAGGAGGAATGGCTCCCGCCGCGCCGCCAATCACAATATTGAGCGAGGAGGAACGCTTCAGCCAGTGGGTATAGACCAGTACGTAGACGACAATGCCTGATAGCGCTAAGCAGGCGCTCAGCAAGTTGGCAAAAGTGGTCAGCAAAGTAAAAGAGAGAACGGCTAGGGTGATGGCAAACAACAGGGCATCGCGCACCTGGACTCGACCGGAGGGCAAAGGCCGATGGCGAGTGCGCTCCATGTCATAGTCAATGTCCTGGTCATAGATGCAGTTGATTACCTGAGCCGACGCCGCTGCTAGGGCACCGCTGAGCAAAGTGACGAACAGGAGCAAGGGATCTACCTGACCGTGAGCAGCTACCCACATGCTGGCAGCCGTCTCAATCAGCAGCAGGGGAATAATTCTGGGCTTGGTGAGCTGCCAGTAGCTTTTGAGGACTTGCCCAATCGTTTCGTGGCGGATGGCATTTGTCCAGGTTGTCAAATCTTGCATGAAATCATTCCTATTTGAAAGTCTTCAGCGAAAAGCCGCCGCTATGCTCTCAGCGCGATCGCTTGACTGCTATGCCAGCACGCCAGAGCAGTTGGACTAGAGCGAATCGATATTGGCCGCCTTAAACTGAGCGGCGATCGCCCGGTCGCGCCAAGCCAGCACCGTAAAGCAAACCAAGGTGCCCAGCAAGGTGGCTCCAATGATCTGGTGCGAAACGGTGAGCGGCTCAACTTGGAGGTGGAGCCGAAAGGTCGCCACTCCCAGTAAAATTTGCAGGCCCACCAGCGCCCCGGCCGCATTGGCAAGCTGTCGCAGCCAGACATTGAGAGCTGGCGTTTGCCAAACGAGCCAAACGAGGGCCAGTGTCATAACTGTTGGCGGTACCACGCCCGCAATGTGGCTATTCATAACGCTGCAAAGCTGGTTCAATCCCAGGCACTGATGTGCAGCCCAGCGAGAAGCCACCAGTCCGCCCACTAGGCTCTGCAAATAGACTAAAACAGCCGCTGCGAGGCTGATCCAGGGCAGTTTTCCCACTGTCCCCGTTCCCTGATAGGGCAATAGCGCCGTTCCCATTACTAGCAGTGTCGTGAAAAAGAGCAGAGCTGTCCCCAAATGAGCCGTCACAATATCAAACCGCAGCAGCTGCGTTACTGTTAATCCACCCAAGACGCCCTGAAACACAATTAGCAGCAGCGCTGCCGTAGCGCCCCAAGGTAGCCAGCCAGGCAGCTGACGACGAAACCAGAGACACAGGCCCACCAGCGCGATCGCCATCAAGCCAATTAGAGCCGCATCTAGGCGATGAAACCACTCGAGAAATACCTGCAGGTTCATCTGCTGCCGGGGCACTAACTGCCCGTAGCACAGCGGCCAGTCCGGACAGGCGAGTCCGGCGTTCATCACTCTAGTCGCACTGCCGACCGCCATGAGCGCCAACGTGGCGATCGCCATTTTCCAAATCAAGCGGCGAATCCAAATCTGCGGCTGGGGGCGTTCCTGAAGTAAACGAGAAGCGGCGGGAAATCGAACGTCTGTCGTCAAATTAGTCATGAAGGCGGAGTTTTCGGAGGGCATCAGGTTTTCAGGGCAGGAGTTTAGAGAACGGCAATCGATAGGAAGGGCTACCTGTAGCTGAAATATCCGACAAGAGAGAGGCTGGAAAGGGCGTAGAAATCAGCTTTATCTTCAGGCAGCTGCAGCCGTATTGCTAAGGGGACTACCTCAGATCTAGAGGCAAAATGCTCAAAAGCTCGTAAATCATAGAAACGTTTTCGATTTCGAGGGATGAGCGCAGACGCTCCCGATAGGCCCCTGCTGAAACATTTTTCTCTCAGCCAGAGTAAATTCCATTCAACTTCCACTTTAATCAGGAAAATCAAAATCTGTCAGCGGGGTCAGCTCATTTATTGTCGTCAGCGATCGCGCTGCAAATTTTGGCATCAGAGACAGCTCAAATCTCAGCGCCGCTGCTACGTCAGCCTCCCAAAAACAAATTTAAGAAATGTAAATTTTACTCCTTAAATATGCCTTCAAAGTGTAAGCAAGCCTGACCGTGACTTTATTAAGAAAAACCGAAATAAATCTTATATCTATCTGCAAATGCTGCCTATTTTGAATGGCTGTTTTAACGTAGTAAGAGAAAAGCAAAGCGCTGGTGGCTGGGAGTGAGCGATCTCGCCTGAATCACATTTTTGTCAATTTCTATCTGCATAATGCGTCAGCAGGTTTCTGGATTTAGAAACGTCCTCCACAGTGTTGCTGGTAGCGCAGAAAACAGTCAGGTTTCAGTGGATGTCAGTGATTATGTAGGTTCTAGGTGAGATTGTGTAGCCTGTGATAGTAGCGATCGCTTCAGTCGGGCGTATTCCTTTATTAGATTCTTTCTTAGTGCTCAAGGGGTTTTAGTTTATAACCGTGAAAATTCCAAGCTCAATTCTCACTATGCTGGCGGGCATTTTTCTGACGCTTGCTAGCCTCTGGTACGGACAAAATCATGGCCTACTGCCCGTAGCAGCCTCAGCCGAAGCGGAGCTAGTAGATGGTTTGTTCAACACGATGATGACGATCTCAGTGGGGCTGTTCCTTCTGGTTGAAGGCGCCCTCATTATCGCCATGATTCGATTTCGCCGCCGTAAGGGAGACGAAACCGACGGTGAGCATATTGAAGGCAATATTCCGTTAGAAATTCTTTGGACAGCGATCCCCGCCGTTATTGTTTTTGGCATCTCGGTCTATAGCTTTGATGTTTACACTCGGCTGGGGGGCTTAACGCCAATGGTGGAAGGGACTGAGCAAACTATTGAAGTTGCCTATGCTGGCAGCGGCGACAGCGTGCCGATGTTGGGAGTGCCGGTCAAGGCTGCCGCTAAACTGGCTTCCAATTTGGGCATTGGTTCTAGCCCTGAGCTGCAAGGACGTTCTCCAGATGTTGCCGTCAACGTGATGGCGGTTCAGTATGCTTTTGTCTTCACCTATCCTGATAGCGGTGTCGTCTCTGGCGAACTGCATGTGCCGGTGGACAATTCAGTCATGCTGAACCTCCAGGCGCAGGATGTGCTCCACGCTTTTTGGCTACCTGAGCTGAGAATTAAGCAGGACGTAATTCCAGGTTCTGAGACTGAGCTAGCCTTTAGGCCCACGCGCATCGGCACCTATCCTGTTATTTGTGCTGAGCTGTGCGGGCCGTATCACGGCGCCATGAAGACGCAGCTGATTGTGGAGTCAGCTGAAGACTACACTGCTTGGGTCGAGTCCCAGGTGGCTCAAAGCCAGGGCAAAGACGCGATCGCCCTAGCTACAAACAGCGATCGCAGCGATACCGACTATTTAGACGCGCTAGCAGAGCCGCTGCATCTAAACGTAGACACAGCCGCCTTGCCTCACTCACACCACTCACTGGCCACGGCAGAGAGCTTCTAGGCCAACTGCAATCAATTCAGCCATAATTTTTCATTTGAAACGTCTATGACACAGACCGAACTCAGAGATACCCAAGCGCCATCCCCGCCGCCGCACGGGCATGAGGAGCGCAAATGGACAGATTACTTCACTTTCTCGACCGATCATAAAGTCATTGGCATTCAGTATCTCGTTACCGCTTTCGTGTTCTATCTCATTGGCGGCGCGTTCGCCACGGCGATGCGGACAGAGCTGGCAACGCCCGATCCCGACTTTGTCACGCCCGATGTCTATAACGGCTTACTGACGCTGCACGGCACGGTGATGCTGTTTTTGTGGATTGTGCCTGCCGGAGCCGGACTGGCTAACTACCTGATCCCGCTGATGATCGGGGCCAGAGATATGGCTTTTCCGCGCCTGAATGCGATCGCCTTCTGGATGATTCCGCCTTCCGGTATTTTGCTGCTGAGTAGCTACTTCTTTGAGCCCCCTTCTGCTGGCTGGACCTCCTATCCTCCCCTCAGCTTAACCACCGGACAGCTAGGAGAGGGAATCTGGATTATGAGCCTGCTAATCAGCGGTACGTCGTCAATTCTGGGAGCGATTAACTTCTTAACGACGATGCTAAAGATGCGGGTACCGAGTATGCCGCTGACTAAAATGCCGCTGTTTTGCTGGTCTATGCTGGCAACTTCGTTCCTCATCCTGGTGAGCACCCCCGTGCTGGCCGGTGCCCTGATTCTGCTGGCTTTTGACCTAATAGCGGGGACTAACTTCTTTAATCCCACAGGCGGCGGTAATCCGGTGGTTTACCAGCATATGTTCTGGTTCTACTCCCACCCGGCTGTCTATATTTTCGTGCTGCCTCTGTTTGGCGCGATTTCCGACGTGATTCCAGTTCATGCCCGCAAGCCGATTTTTGGCTACCGGGCGATCGCCTACTCTAGCCTAGCAATCAGCTTTCTGGGCCTAATCGTCTGGGCGCACCACATGTTTACCAGCGGTACCCCCCCCTGGATGCGTATGTTCTTCATGATCACTACGATGGTGATTGCGGTACCGACGGGGATCAAGGTCTTTGGCTGGGTCGCAACCCTTTGGCGCGGCAAAATTGACTTTACCAGCGCCATGCTCTTTGCCATTGGCTTTATCGCTACCTTCCTGATTGGTGGCATTAGCGGCGTCATGCTGGCGGCAGTCCCCTTTGACATTCATGTTCACGACACCTATTTCGTCGTCGCTCACTTCCACTACGTGCTGTTTGGCGGGGCCGTCTTTGGGGTTTATATGGCGGTTTATCACTGGTTCCCCAAGATGACCGGGCGAATGATGAATGAAACCTGGGGCCGCATTCACTTTGCCCTCACCTTCATCGGCATGAACCTCACCTTCATGCCGATGCACGAGCTGGGGCTGCGCGGCATGAACCGACGGATTGCCCTTTATGACCCTCAGTTCACCGATCTCAATGTGTTGGCTACAGTAGGATCCTATATCCTGGCCGTCTCGACCATTCCTTTCCTGATCAACGCAGTGTGGAGCTGGGCTTTTGGCCCCAAAGCACCCGCCAATCCGTGGCGAGCACTAACCCTAGAGTGGCAAACCACTTCGCCACCTATGATTGAGAACTTTGAGGAGCTGCCTGTGCTGAAGACAGGCCCTTACGACTACGGCCTGGGCTACATTCCCGATCGCGACCCGCCAGAACTCTACGGCGAAGAAGTCCCGGCCTAGCTGACTGAGGGCGCGATCGCGCCCTCTTAGAATTACATTTACCAGTCCCTCATTTTCTATTGCTTATGCAAGGTTCAGCCGTTAATACCTCTGATGCTGTTGTGGGCGTAGCGCAGGAGAGCGCTGCTCACCATGAAGAACATCCCGATTACCGCGTCTTTGGCCTCATCCTGTTTTTGGTGGCTGAGAGCATGATCTTTTTGGGCTTGTTCTCAGCCTATTTAGCCTTTCGCGTCGTGGCTCCAGAGTGGCCGCCGGCGGGTACACCGGAGCTAGAGCTACTGCTGCCAGGTGTCAACACTCTCATTCTGATTTCCAGCAGCTTTGTGATTCACCAGGCCGACACTGCCATCAAGAAAAATGACGTCGCTGGGATGCAGCGCTGGTTTGGCATTACGGCAGCGATGGGGGCCATCTTTCTGGTGGGTCAGCTCTATGAGTATAGCCACCTAGAATTCGGTCTAACTTCAAATCTCTTTGCTAGTACCTTCTATGCGCTGACCGGCTTCCACGGTCTGCACGTCTTTGTGGGCCTGTTGCTAATGCTGGCGGTGCTGTGGCGATCGCGGCAGTCAGGCCACTACTCTAGCGAAGAATACTTTGGGATTGAAGCAGCGGAGCTGTATTGGCACTTCGTAGACGTGGTGTGGATTATTTTGTTCTTGCTGCTCTATATCTTGTAGAGAGACTTAGCGTTCTGCAGTACCGGGTTTGCTGTGATCTAAAAAACGAGCCCGCTAGAGGTGTCTGAGGGCACCTCTTTTTTATGGAATTTCCTTAAAGCATGGGCAAGACCGCTAGATTTTGATACAACTAATGAGCAATTCCTGTATCAGCCCTTTTTAGGAGCCTCTCAGGTAAAGTGTACGAATGCGCCTAAAATATGCTATCAGCAGAGCGGTTTGTAGTTTCCTTTCCGGAGTCTAAATGCATCAGCAGTCTCCTCTTAATTCCACTCAGCGAAGACTGGCTCGACGGCGCCGAGCGCATCTGCGCCGCAAGAGACGTTCGGCGCAGATGAAGCGATGGGGTCGTCTTTCTGTCTCTAGTGTGTTACTGCTGGTCATTATTGCTTCTCTACTAGAGGCTTTTACAGCAGCCCGCAGTCAGCCTCAAACCTGGCTGCAGCTGCAAACGCCGCTACAAAAAACGCTGCGAGATCAAGAAGCTGGTTCCAAAATTTCCGAACTGCTAGGAGTGAACGGACGACCGCAGCTTTCGCCCCTGCCTGTGGCCCAGGAGGTCTGGGAATGTGAGGTTGTTGTTGTAGGCGGTTCTTTGGGAGGCGTAGCCGCAGCGAGTCACGCCATGAACTCAGGTGCCCGCACCTGTCTAATTGAGCTGACCCCCTGGCTGGGCGGACAGATTAGCGCCCAGGGGGTTTCTGCCATTGATGAATCACGCTCTATGCGAGCGCGGCGCAATTTCTCGGCTAGCTGGAATGCTTTCAAAGATTTGATTTTGCAGCAGGTCGTAGAGCTACCCGTTTGGACGCGGCTTTCACCTCGGCGGGTCAGCGAACTCAATAGCTGCTGGGTCGGAGAACTGTGCTTTCCACCCAAAGCCGGGGCTGCCGCTGCTCAGACCTGGCTGCAGGACAAGGCTTCTAAAGCCCCCGGCAGTCGCTGGGGAACCTCGATTGCTTTCAAAGGTGCTGTCTTTGACATTACCGGACGCAATATTACGGCAGTCTACGCCGTCAAGCGCATTCCCAAAACGCTAGACTACGTGCCTCACGGACGCCTCTCGCGGGAGTTGGTGAGCTGGTACTCCTGGTCACCTGATGAGACTTTTGAGAAGGTGCCAATTCGCCTACAGCCACCTGCGGGCAAAGACCTAGTCGTGATTGACGCGACTGATACAGGAGAGTTGGTCGGTTGGGCAGGCATTCCTCACGCCACCGGCTCAGACTCGCGCACGCTAACTAAGGAAGTCAACGCCCCTGAAAGAGGCAATCCCTACTGCACCCAGGGGTATACATTTCCGTTTGCGCTCGCTGTTTTCAATGACGGGGGCGGCAGCTTAGAAATGCTAGAGCAGGTACAGCCTGGCTACTCCCGCGAAGAGCATCAGCGCTGGTTTGCGATGGAGAATTTTCCCATGTTCGATCGTGGGAGCTTGTTCAACTACCGCCGTATCATCAGTACTGCTTACAGCGATCCGATGAAGGGGCCAACCCATCCGGGCGACGTGAGCGTTATTAACTGGAATCGTGGCAACGATTGGGTTTGGATGGATCCGCCGCTGATTCTAACCGATAGCAAACTTGAGGCGTCTGGGCAGCGGCAAAACTGGTTAGGTGGCCTAGATCTAGACTCTTTGCGAGAGGGAGAAAATCATGCCCTCCTCTTTTCAGAATGGCTGATTAAAAATCAGTCTTTGTCCAGCTTCCCGCTGGCACATCTAGCTGGACCGGATTCTCCTTTAGGTACTTACTCAGGGCTGAGCATGTATCCCTACATTCGGGAAGGCCGCCGGATTTTGGGTCGGACGGCCTATCAGCAGCCCATGTTCATGATGCTGGAGTCTGATATTCGCGAAGACTTATCGGTTGGGCGCAACTTCAATGAAACCGCGATCGCGCTGACCCACTACGATGTTGATATTCACGGCTGCCGCTATCGCAATAGTGAAGAGACAGGAGAAGCAGCGGGAGCCAGCGTCAAAGAGTTTGTAGTACGTCCGGTGCAGCTTCCCCTAGAAGCCTTAATCCCTCAAGGTGTTGACAACCTGCTGATTGGCGGCAAGGCGATCGCTGTCAGCCATATCGTCAATGCAGTCACGCGGGTGCATTACGGTGAGTGGAGCGCTGGCGCGGCGGCGGGAGCAACGGCTGGCTGGCTGGTCAGCACGGCAGAACCTGACCTGAAAGTAGCTGACATCGTGGCTAAAAACCGTATTACTGATTTGCAGGCTCATATCCAAAGCCAGGGTCTGAGATTTGACTGGTAACGGATAAAGGGAGCCGCCTGTAAACAGACTGCTCCCTATCAGCTGCAAACTTGAACTCGCTCTAGTAAGCCAGCGTTTCTAGCGTTTCTCGCAGGTAGCGTCGTACCTGCTGGTCTAAGGAAACCTGCTCTACAGCCTTACCCTCTTGCTCAGACTGCCAGCGCTGAAAGCCAGAACTGCTAGCGATCGCCTGTTTGAGGCTTTGCCAAATTTGAGCATCCTCTGAATATGATTCACGCAGGGAAAAGGATGGACTTGCCATAAAATCTTTCAGTGCTGATTTAGCACTCCTCGTAATTGAAACGACTAAACTAAACGCCTACCTTAGCGGCAGAAAATCCAAGCTGTGAGCAGTTACTCTCTTCCAGAGTAACGCAGGTTCCCTGCCTGGACTGTGACAGCCACCACAGAATACCGGACAATTAAAAACTTTCCGCCTGAAGCAGATTTCTATCCACAAATAGTCAGGCTTCAGAGTCCTCTTCCTTTGTCGAATCAGCGGCAGTATTCTCTTCCGGAAGAGACTCTTCTGCGGCAGCAGGGGATGCTACTGCCGTCGTATCTGCCTCAGTCGGAATAGTTTCGACGGCTGCCTGTCCCTCTGACGGTGACAAGACAATTGGCTCTTCGTCAGCTGGTGCTTCTGAGTCCGTAGCGTCTATATCTTCTTGGGCGATCGCCTCAGCTTCCGTCTCAGCCGTAATGGTTTCTACTTCTGCCTGTCCTTCGGAAGGGGATAAGACCACTGGACTCTCTTCTTCTAAAGATACTTCCGGCCTCTCTGCCGCTGAATCCGCCGCCTCAGTTACATCTGTCTCTGCCACCGCCGCCGTCTCTGCTTCTAGCTCAGCAATCTCATTCGCGTCTGCCTCTGAAACCGTTACCGTCTCTTCCTCAGCCTGACTTTCTGAGGGAGACAGAACAACCTTTGCGGCAGAGGCGTCTGCTTCACTCTCTGCCTCTTCGGAGTCGGTTGCGGCTATCGCTGCTTCAGCGTCCTCTGCTAAGGCTGCTGACTCCGTCTCATCTTGCTCAGTCTTATCCGTCTCGGCTGCATCGGCCTCGACTAACTTTGCTTCTGCCTCAGACAGTTCAACCTCTGGCAGCTCAGCGTTAGGAACAGCAGGGACTGGTTCTGACTCTGCGATCTCAGCAGTGTCAGCTCCCTCGATCGAACTTACATCTGCCGCCCCAACCGCTGACGGTCCATCCTCTAGCTCCGGCAGGACCTGCTTGAGGCGCAGGCCCAATATCGTAAAATCTTGAGCGATCGCCGCTGCCGCATAGGGTTCAATGGCTGCTAGCTGCTGCTCGTTGGCCAACAACACGCGCAGTACGCTCAGGGGCACCTGTAGAAACAGATTGCTGCCCAAGAAAGCCAGTGCTGCCACCCCTAGGCCAAGAAGATGACTTTTGAAAGGCGTGACTGCAGCAGCGATTGGGGCGAGGCAATAGATTTGCCATAAAATCCAGGCCCAAACAATCGCCCCTAGACCCGTAAACAGCTTGACCTGCCAAGATCGAAACAGGGGCAGCAGCCGTCGTCGCTCTTCAGTAAGCTGCTCTGGCTTAACCGCCACTGCTAGCAAACTGAAGATGTAAAACGGACGCTGCCACTGCATCCACAAAACTGGCACAATGCCAAATCCTAACAGCAGCCCCATCTCTAACCAGACGGGCATCACCGGATAGCCCGCCGCTAATCCTAGTAAACAGATGTCCAAGAACAGCGGCAGCGCAGCTAATCCGGCAAGGTGTATCCACAGGTAAGGATCGCGTCGAAAGGAACCCATCGTGCCTTAAGCCATTGCTAGAGTGCGGCGCTTCGACACCAAGCGGAAGGCTTCGATTGTGTCACCTTCTTGCCAGCCGTTGAAGCTATCGACACCAATACCACACTCAAAGCCAGCATTGACCTCTTTGACATCTTCCTTCATCCGCTTCAGGGAGTCGAGATTGCCTTCAAAGATGACATCTCCTTTCCTAGATACGCGGATGCGGCAGTTACGCGTGACCTTACCCGACTGCACATAGGAACCGGCAACTGTTCCTTTGCGCAATGGGAAGACAGCCCGGACTTCCACCTGACCTAAAGGCTCCTCTACTAGTTCAGGCTCTAATAGACCTTCCATCGCGCCTTGAACATCGTCAAGTAGCTTATAGATGACCTCGTAGTCGCGGACATCAACACCAGCGCGATCGGCAGCCTGCCGCGCTCCTGGGGCCAAAGTGGTATTAAAGCCAATGATGACGGCACCGCTGGCTGCGGCTAGGTCAACGTCGGTCTCACTGATTTCACCCGGAGCCGCTAGCAGAACGCGAATTTGCACTTCGTCCTGGGGTAGCTGCTGCAGTGCCCCTAAGATCGCCTCAAGTGAACCCTGAACGTCTGCCTTCAGCAGCAGATTGAGTTCCTTGAGGTCGCCCTCTTGGGCCTGAGCCGACAAGCTGTTGAGCGTAATCCGCCGCGAAGCCATAGCCTGCTGCAGTCGAGACTGGCGCTGGGTGTCGGCGCGGTTGTTGGCCGTGGAACGAGCCAGTTTTTCGTCTCTAAAGACATCAAACTCATCACCCGCGGCGGGGACATCATTGAGTCCTAAGACCTCAACGGCAAAGGAAGGGGTTGCGGCCTCTACTCGACTACCACGATCGTCGATCATGGCGCGGACCTTACCGAAGACAGAGCCAACGACAATAGAATCGCCAACCCGCAGCGTACCATTTTGCACTAGCAGCGTCGCCACGGGACCACGAGCCTTGTCCAGATTCGCTTCAATCACTGTTCCCTTAGCCGGACGATCGGGATTGGCATGGAGGTCTTCTACTTCAGAAACCAGCAGAATCATCTCTAACAGATCGTCTAGATGCTCTCCCTGCAGAGCGCTAACAGGCACCATGATGGTGTCACCGCCCCACTCTTCCGGCACGAGGCCGTGTTCCATCAGTTCCTGCTTTACCCGATCGGGCTGAGCGGATTCCTTGTCGATTTTGTTGATTGCGACCAAAAGCGGCACCTCAGCAGCCTTAGCGTGACTAATGGCCTCAATAGTTTGAGGTCTAACGCCGTCGTCTGCGGCTACAACGAGGATGGCAATATCGGTTACCCGCGTACCCCTAGCCCGCATTGCGGTAAAGGCTTCGTGACCAGGAGTGTCTAAGAAGACAATCTGTTGTTTCTGATCGTTGTGATCAATATCAACGTGGTAAGCACCAATGTGCTGGGTAATACCCCCGGCCTCTCCCTGAGCGACCTTAGTTTTGCGGATAGAGTCTAGCAGCGTGGTTTTACCGTGGTCTACGTGGCCCATGATCGTAACCACGGGTGGACGCCGTTCTAAATTCTCCAAGTCCTCAGCCGCCAGCATCTCTGTGACCTTACGGGCTTCAGACTCGGCCTCAGCCGTTTCAACTTCAATCTCGTATTCCTCGGCTACCATCTCGATAGTAGGAATATCTAAGGTTTGATTAACGTTGGTGGCAATACCTTTGATAAACAAGAACCGAATAATTTCGGTATCAGCGACGTTAATCTGATCGGCTAGCTCGTTGACGGTAAGACCGGAAGTGACCACTAGCTTCTCAGGTCGCTGAGGCTGATTGTCTTGCTGGCGCTCGCGCCGCTGATTACGGCTAGAATCCCTGGAAGAATCTTTGGGACTTGGTCTGCGGTTTTTCCCACCGGTTGCTGGTTTGGGCTGGCTTGTCGGTCGCGATGACTTCGGTTTGGGCGGTCTAGCCAGTGACATATTGAGCTGAGAAGGTGCGACCTCGGCCCCAGACTGACCAGAATCAATCATTTCAGCGAGATCTTCATCTTCGTCATCGATGACAGGCTGCGATCGCCGCTTGGCCTTAGTCACCTTGCTGACGCGCCGCATCTCTTGCTCATCGTCCTCTTCGCGCTCTTTGCGCTTACTGGTGCGCGGCGGGGAAGGACGACGCAAAATTGGCTGATCGGTAGCCTCTTCGCCAGGTTCTGAGGTAACCTCAGTCACTCCAGAATCCGTATCGGAGTCAGTATCGTCAGAACGGCTCGGTCGCTTAGGCTTAGGCCGCTTTAGCTCCGGCTTAGGTTTCAGCTGAGCCGTCTCTCTTTCCTGACTCTCTTGCGAACTTTCTTCCTCAACCGCGCTGGCACGGCTAGGTGCTTCTACTCGCTTTGGTCGCTGAGGACGCGGGGGTGTTAGCAGTTCTACGCTGGAAGACTCCTCTGGCTGAGTCGGACTTTCTGTTGCTGCCGCAGTTTCTGATGGCCCATCATCAGAGCGAGCCGGTGGCTTAATGAGCTGAGGTCGTTGCTTAACAGGCTGCTCTGGCGCAGCAGGCGCGACGGGAGGGGTAGGCGGTGAACTCGCTGTCGGCGTTGCTTCCGGATCGCTGGTCTGTTTGGGTTTGGATGCCACCGGACGCGCCACCGGGCGGCTAGGAGGCGATGCCGCCGCCGATTTACCATTACCTGTACTCACAGAGGCAGCAGGCTGGGGCCGCTCAGATCCACGGGCCTCATCAGCTGCGGTCTTGGGGGGTACAGGACCAGAACGACTGTGACGAATTTCTAAAATTTGCTGCTTGCGCACAGGCCGCTGAGCACTACTTTTTTGACGAGTTGGCTTGCTGGGTCTAGTAGGACGCTGCGCTGTGGCCTTACCCGGCGAATAGCTTTTGGCCGCTTCACGAATCCGACCCACGTCTTCTTCTGTAATCGTGCTGCTATGGCTTTTCGCAGAGATGTCGAGGCTTTCACAAATCGCCAAAATGTCTTTGTTCTCCAGGTCAAGCTCCTTTGATAACTCGTATATCCTAACCTTCGCGTTGTTCATCCAATTCCCTCTTAATAGTCCTGTTGTCACATCATGGTTTACCGCTCTCTAAGTCCTACAATTACGAACTAAAAGCTAATTATCATTCAACTCCTGATTCCATTCAAAGGACTTCTAGCATAACAGGTAGAAACTCGTAAGATAATACATCCCCTTCGCCTCGTACCTAATAACGAGTTTAGCGGGGGATTCAAAATTCGTTTTAGTTTAGCTAGAAGAAACCTACACCTACAGAAAGAGAACTCTAGAATTGTAGCTGCTCAGATTGCTGGAACGCCAAGGGAGCAGCAAATTTTTAACTAGCCATTTACGGCTACTAGCTCTTAAGCGGCGCTAAACGCTGCCAGAGTAGCTCGTAGATTTCTGGAGAAACTGATGTCCGCAGCGATCGCCCTAAGCGCTTCTTTTTTTGCGCAGCTTGGAGGCAAGCTACCTGGGGGCAAAGGTAAGCTGAGCGCCCCATTCCCTGATCTAATTGTACCTGGTGAGTGGGATGCACTCGCACGATTCGCCAAAGGTTATCTCGGTGAGCCACCTGGCGACAGCTAATGCAGCGGCGATAGTTGGGTTCCATTGCTTTGAGCGCGGCTAGCCTAGTCTTCTTCAGATGTCTCCTCGGTTGCCTCTGCAGCAGCGGCTTCCTCCTCTGCGGCGGCAGGTTCGGTTTCTTCAACTGCGGTTAGTTCTGACTCGGTTTCTGATTCCGTTTCTACCTCAGCGTCAATGCTGGCTTCCGGCTCGGCTACCGTTTCTTCGGCCTCAGCCGTTTCAGGGGCGATCGCTTCAGTGTCAGCTTCTGCCGCTTCTGCCTCAGCAGCAGCAAGCTTGGCCGCTCTTTGCGCCTCCGCTTCTGCCCGCCATCTGGCCGCTTCCGCTTCTTCTGCTTCCTGCTCCAGCCTAGCTCTTTCTTCTTCAGCTCGCCTAGCCGCCGCGATCGCGGCCTGTTCCTCTTGCTTGCGATCTTCAGCTTCGTAGTCGTACTTGGCCGAGTCTTTAATATCAATCTTCCAGCCGGTTAGGCGGGCCGCTAAGCGCACATTTTGACCTTCCCGGCCAATGGCTAAGCTGAGCTGATCTTCCGGCACGAGTACGTGTGCCTGCCGTTCTTCTGGATTCATCAGGCGCACTTCATCTACCCTAGCTGGACTGAGAGCATTGGAAATATAGGTAGCGGGGTCGGGGGACCAGCGGATGACATCGATTTTTTCACCCCGTAGCTCGTTGACCACAACCTGAATCCGCGATCCTCTTGCACCGATGCAGGCTCCCACAGGATCCACGTCCCGCTCTAGGGTATCTACCGCGATCTTAGTGCGTGGTCCCACTGAGCGAGAGGGGGGATTGGCCTCACGCGCCACGGCGACAATCCGGACTACTTCATCCTCAATCTCAGGCACTTCGGTAGAGAACAGTTCTACCACCAGTCCAGCATCCGCTCTGGAAGCCAAAAGCTGCGGCCCCCGATGGGAGCCTTCCGAAACCCGCTTGAGCAAAACTTTGAAAGTGGCGTTGGCCCGGTAGTTATCGTTGGGGAGCTGGTCACGCTTGAGCAGTTCGGCCTCAACATCGGGCTGACCGTAACCGCTGCTGACGGCCATAATGACTGACTGGCGCTCAAATCGCAGTACCCGCGCCTGCAGCACCGTGCCCTCAAGATCCTTAAATTCTTCTTGGATCATCTTGCGCTGCTGATCCCGCAGCTTCTGAGCCAGCACCTGCTTGGTTTGAATCGCCGCCATCCGGCCAAAATCACGCTGCTCTGGCGTCACATCTAGCAGTACGGTTTCGCCGATTTGGGCTTCTGGAGCAACTTCCTGCACTTCAGAGAGGGCAATTTGATGGTCGGCATCTTCAACAGCGTCCACAATCGTTTTGGTAGCAATGACTCGGAAGCCTTCGCCTTCAGGATCTAGCTCAACATCAAAGTTTTCAAAGTACTCTTCGTCAAACTGAGAGCTATCCATTTTGAGGGTACGACGATAGCGCTCATAACCCTTCAATAGCGCTTCCCGCAGGGCATTTTGTACCGCGAGCTTAGGTAAATTCTTGGTGCGGCTGATTTCATCAATCATCACCTGCAAATTCGGTAAGCTGACCATTGACATCGGAAAAAACCTCCAAAAAGTTGACGACTTCAGCGTGAACCGTAAGCAATTAGTGCCAAAAAGGAATGAGTCGAGAACCGCTAGCTATACATCCTGGCGATCGCTGAGCTTGACCCACTCCACCAAAGGACGCGGCAGGGCGACCGCCTTGCCTTTTTGGTTGAGATAGAGAGCCTCCTGATCGCGCCCCGTCAGCTTGCCCACCCAGGACTGCTTGCCGCGATGGGCCTGATTGAGCTGCACCTCGACCGGAAACCCCTTGAAAACGGAAAAGTCGCGATCGCTAGAGAGCCGTTCAGACACTCCCGGACTTGATATCTCTAGCACGTAAGCATCTGGAACAATATCTGTGGCATCTAGAGCAACCTCCAAAGCTGTACTCATGCGTTCGCAATCATCCAATCCGGTATCGTGCTGTAAATTGCGCACGTCCACTCGCAGCACGGGTGGGGACTGGTTGGTTTGGAAAACAGCATTCACAACTTCTAAACCGAGCCTTTCTGCAATCGGCTGGGCTAGATCGATTACTTGGGGGACTAGAGGATGAGTCATGGTGCCAATACCAATAAAAAAAGTGGGTGTCAGACGCCCACTTCCCACGAAATCATGTTGACTTGGGTGGATTAATGCTCAGCATTAACCGCATTGTTTAGTTTAGCGTATGAGCTGAACAGGCGTACCCAATGTTTAGCCGTTTTTAATCCTAGCTACTTTTGGCCCAGTCGACGGGTCGTTTCATACAGCTCGTAGTTACGCTGCTGCATCGCTTCCACATCTTCAGCCGCAATCCGCTGCACGTAGTTAACCTTCACTTCGTCTAGCAGCGCAATTGTCAGCGCTTCAATATCTTCTAGGGTGGTATCTTTCTGCAGTTCTGCCTGAGCCGTTGAAATAAGATGGGTGATGAGCTTTTGAGTCAGCTCGGCTCCTTGCTCATCTTCTAGCGCACCTGTTAGGGCACCATAAGCATTTTTAGAAACTTCTGAGGCAATTTGCTGGGTAATTTGCTCAGGCAGGTTAGCCATGCCCGGAATTGACTGCATGCCCCGATAGACAGGCGTTTTGTCCACGGCGTTTGTAATGCTGTGCTGGATTAAACTGTCAATTTCGGGCTTGAGCTGGGGTAAAACCTGATAGACCAGCAGCGAAGTCAGACGGCTGGAAATGGCCTGCACCTCGTCTACATCATTGAGGTCAATATATTTTTGCTCTGGATCAGGCTTGACCAGCCACTTCGCCACCTCGCCTTCACGAATCAGGTTTTGCGCCTGGGTGATAATGCGCAGCACGATGATTTCGGTCAGCTCTACAGCGATATTGCTAATAATCAGGCGGTTGATGCGGCTGCGCAGCGGATCGAGATCAATCAGGTTAGACTGATTAATCCGCACAATTGTGGGAATGACTCGCAGCCAGCGCCAAAAGGGCAGCAGTAAAAACAGGTCGTACCAGCGCAGCAGAATAGCGTCTAGCCAACTGGTTCCCTGATAGCGACGGGAGATAATCAGGGTTCTCAGCGCCAGCTCCACCGCAAAGAGATAGATAAACCACTGGTCTAATAGCCAAAACTGATCGAGCGGTTCACCATCTTCCCAGACGGGGCGGTAATAGTTAGTTTCAATCAGCGGCTGAATTTCACTGTTGAAGAAGGCAATCGAGTCTGACCAGCCCGCCTCAGCCAGATAGCGCTGACTCCAGAACGTACGGAACGCCTCCTTGGAAGAATCGGTACCAACCCGCTCTCGCACCAGGTTTTTGATCCGCTCTAGGGTACCTGTTTTATCGGCTACTTCAAAAGGATTTTCGTCAATGATGGCCTCGCTGCGATCGCGCAGCTCAGTCAGTAGGGCTTGGGCTTGGTCTGACTGTAATCCCGTCTGTGAAACCTGCTCCTCTAGCTGATCGACTATCTCTAAATAGGCAGTCGTTGTGCGCTCTGGCTCAATTCCCTTAAAGGTGGCACCGTACCACTCGGTTAGGGCCGGAAACTCTCTGAGATAGAAGTCGCGGAAGCGAATATAGCTAAGGTCAAAGGCGACTAAAACCAGATTGAGCAGGGCAATGCTAGCCATAATCCGCTCAAGCCACTGGTTTTGCCGAGCAGGCGGTTTAGTCGGACGAATTTTGCGGGGGCGGGACAGCGCAGTCATAACTCTTTAGGGAACGCGTTGCAATGAATCTACTACATTGTCAAGGGTAGATTCGTACTGTCATCCGCCAATGAGAGAATTTGCCAGAGGTTTTACAATTGTTCACATGCGTAGTTGAACAACCAGTTGAAAGATATGACAGCGGCGATCGCCTCAGAATCAGGTACTTATTGGCAGTGGCAAGGCCATCAAATTTACTATGTACAGGCCGGTGAGCCGCAGCCGCAGCGTCCCCCTCTGCTCTTGATCCACGGCTTTGGCGCGTCTACCGATCACTGGCGCAAAAACACGACGGCCCTCAGCCGCGACTTTGAGGTGTGGGCCATTGATTTGCTCGGATTTGGTCGCTCGGCCAAGCCCAATATTCAGTACAGCGGTAGCCTCTGGCGAGATCAGCTTCATGACTTTGTGCAGCAGGTAATCGGCCGTCCGGCGGTTTTGGCAGGCAACTCTCTAGGGGGCTACGCCAGCCTGTGCACAGCAGCGCAGCGATCGCAGTCAGTTGCGGGCGTAGTGTTGCTCAACAGTGCTGGCCCCTTCTCCGCAGACAGCGCCCAGGCCAAGCCCAATGCAATGCAGCAGGCGATCGCCAATCTGTCTCGCACTTTGCTGCTGCAGCCCTTACCAAGCTGGCTGCTGTTTCAGTACGTGCGGCGGCGATCGATGATTCGCCGCACCCTGGAGCAGGTTTATTTAGATAAATCGGTCATCACCGATCAGCTCGTAGAAGATATCTATCGGCCCTCCTGCGATGCCGGAGCCGCTCAGGTGTTTGCCTCGGTGTTCAAATCGCCTAAAGGGGAAACCGTAGATACGCTGCTGACCCAGATGGACTGCCCGCTGCTGCTGCTGTGGGGCGAAGGCGATCCCTGGATGGACACGCGGACGCGGGGCGCGAAGTTTCGGCAGTACTACCCCCAACTCAAAGAAGTCTACCTGCAGGCGGGGCACTGTCCCCACGATGAAGTACCCGACCAGGTAAATCATCTGATGCAGCAGTGGATTTTTGAGCATCTAGGCTGAATTCCTCTGGCATCATGAATTATTTTCATGCAGGTTATAAACGTTGGTTTTTGTAAATTTGAATACATTTTCTTAAGCTAAAGGTGTAACTAATAATCCCCACTAAAGGAGCAACTAAAGGAGAACCCGATATGAAACAGCAGTCTGCTTGGACACCAAAACGACTGGTTGGCCTCAGCCAAGATCTGGCCAACGCTTTTTACCCGGCTGCCTCAGATAGCCGCTTGCCCCAGCGTAGTCGCGGCTGGACTGCAGAAAGATTTCGCGATTTAGGTGAAACGCTGGCGCAAGCCTATGGTCCTGGTCTGTAGCCGGACTGCAAGCGTTCACTGAGACTCTCTGTAGCTGCTTAAATTTCGCTGCCCAAGATGAGCAAGATCTGCTTTTTAGACGTCAGCCTAGCCGACCTTCAGTTAGATTGAGCCTTTTGTTGGTCTAACAGGGCTTGTGTCTGATCCCGATTAGCGATCGCTGCCCCGTAATCAGGCCGAAACTGGAGTGACTTTTCGTAAGCCTGCATCGCTTCCTCGTAGCGCTCCAGCCCAACTAAAGCATTTCCCCGATTGTTCCAGGCTTCTGGGTAGTCCGACTTAAGCGCTAGGGCATTTTCGTAAGCCGCCAGGGCTTCATCGTAGCGATTGAGCTGATTGAGACTGACGCCCAAATTATTCCAGGTTTCTGGCAGATCAGGATTGAGCTGGATAGAGCGCTGATAGGCATCCACGGCAGCCCGGTAGTCCTCCAGCCGGTGAAACACATTTCCCTGATTGCTGAGCGCTTCTGGAAAATCTGGCTTCAGCGCGATCGCCTCAGCATAAGCGGCCAAAGCTGCTTCGTACTGCTGCTGACGGTCTAGGACCAAGCCTTTGCTCCACCAGGCCCGATGGTCATTGGGATCAAGTTCAATGGCGTACGCGCAGGAGTCCACCGCATACTCATTGCGCTCTAAACGACTGAGGACGTAGCAGCGCTGGGCGGCCGCTGCGCCGTCTTTTGGACTGACTTTGAGAGCCTTTTCATAGGCTAAGAGAGCCTCTTCGTAGTTGCCTGCTGCTGACTGCTGGCTGCCTTCAGCTAAGAGCTGATCTAGCTGCTGCTCTTGCTTTTCTGCTAAATCGGCGGTGGCGGTAGCTGCAGGTTGTGGATCTGGACCTACCCACCCCTGCCAAAGACCCATTAGCCCCAACAATATCGCTGCCCCGCCGAGCGCCAGCCAAAACGGCAGGGCGTTCTGATTTGATTCCGCCGAGGGCAAAGTTGTCATTTGCGGCTGAGGCGTAGCGGGAGCAACTGCCAGCGTAGCCGGGTTTTCCGTAGCTGCAGGCGGCTGGTCTGGAACCGGCTGGTTCAGTAAAGCCGTTGGCAAATCCTGCAAAACCGCTTCAGCGCTAGGATAGCGATCCTGATAGCGATCGCATACCATTTTGTCGATGATCTGAGCTAGCTCTGGACTAATAGGATGCTTAGCTCGACTGCGCCAGAGAATTTTGTGGCTTTTCACCTCTCTGGGGAACTGATTTCGTCCAGGGTGCAGCCCCGTTAGCGCCTGAATGCAAACCATGCCGACCGCAAACAAATCGCTGCTAAATTGAGGGTTGCCCTGCTGCTGCTCAATGGGCATAAACCCCTGCGTACCCACAGCTACGGTTTGCTGCAGTTGCCCATCGTGACCAACCGTTTGGGTTGTTACAGTTTTCACCGCGCCAAAATCAATCAGGACTAGCTGATGGCTTTGGCAGCGACGAATCATATTGCTGGGTTTGACATCGCGGTGAATCACGTTTTGACGATGGACGGCAGCTAAAACTCTGAGAATGTCATGCAAAAAGGCAGTGACCTGCTCTTCGTTCCAGGCATCGGTTGATTCTAGGATGGTGGCTAAATCTTGGCCTTCGATATACTCCTGAACCAGGTAAAACTCTTGCCTGTCCTCAAAATGAGCATAAAGCTGAGGAATCTGGGCGTGACTGCCCAGCTTGTAGAGCACTTCAGCTTCAGTGTTGAATAAGCGCCGGGCCATAGCCAAATGCTCGGCTGAGCAGTCCTGCGGCTTTAGCTGCTTGACGACACAAATCGGCTGACCCGGAAGATGTTCATCATGGGCTAAATAGGTCTGTCCGTACCCGCCCTTACCCAAAACTTTAAGGATGCGGTAGCGCTGGCTGAGCAGCGTGCCGTGGGCAAGCACGCCAACATCAGAGGTAGCTTGATTGGCTGGGGGCTTAGGTTTAAACATGAAGTAAGGCCATCTGTGAATAGCGGCAGAATGCCCGCTGTTAAAAGTGAATATGCCTTGCTAGGAACTGACCGAATTTAGCAAAACTGAGAGCACTCCAGCCTGCTGGGCCTGACGAACAGTTTGGTAAGTAATTACTTCGTTCTTTGCTAGTATGACGCGATCTTGCCTGTCGTACAGCGTGCGATTGATTGGGTAGCCCACAACCGCCTCAATCTGGCGCTGTTCTCGGCGCTGCTGCCAGCGGGTTAGTCCAGCTTGCCAGCTTTGCCAAGGCGTCATTGCCTGAGCGGCAGACGGCGGCAGATCGAACGGCGCTGCAGGTGCTTCAGCCGATTGAATAGCTTGTAGTAGGGCTTGCTGTCGTCTGTGAATCCATACTTTATCAATGACTGACTGCGTCACAATTTGACCGCGAACAGCCAAATAGTCGCTTTCTTCCGTTTTAATAGACTGCTGCACCCGACTGCCAATCAGCATTTCCAGTTGTTCTAAAGTCTCAATCGCGGCGGCCTCGCTGTTGCCGTTGGATGCTACGCGATCGCCAGAAGTGGGTAAAGTCGCCGCTGCTGCTTGGCTCTGGCTGCGAGATTCTGCAAAAATGCTGCTCTCTAACGGATGGCTGCCAGAGTGAATACCGCCAGAGCTGCCGCTTGCCTGGCCGGCGGACGCTCTCTCTATCCGGTCAAAGTCGATCTGAGGGGCTGCAGCCGTCATCTGCTTGGAAACGGCATCGGCCACAAAGGCAACATGCCGCCCCATCTTCAGGCTGCTAGGAGTTGGCACAAAGGAGTAGCCGCCCGTGAGCTTGGCAAACAGACCGCCGAAAACCTCATAGCCTTCAATTTTTGAAGTTTTTGGCTCGAAGAACACATCTGTAATCGTGCCGAGGAAATGACCCGATTCGGTAAAGATCTGAGTGCCCTGCAGGGCTAACTTTTGCTTCAAAACCTGGCTAATTCTGGGATCTTGCTTGGCCTGCACAATCGCGCTAGATGAAATCGCAATGACGGCAGCAGGTGCGATCGCTTGAATGCCGTGCAGCGGCAGGACTGCTGGCTGCCAGGGCAGACTGCTAACCGCAAAACCCAGAAAATTATTGTCTTGGTCAAAGAGCAAATCCTCCACGGTGCGAATTTGCTCTCCTGTGTCAAATCCGATTACGGGCAGACCAAGCAGTTCACTCCCTTTACGCATCGGCTTATTTCCCTGTTTTTCTTAAAAAAATTACGGCGATTGGGCTGCTAGCAATGGCTAAACAGCAATCAACGACACTTAACAACGATTTTGACCTACTGAGACAGACTCTCAATGCTGTCTATCTCATCTTGAGTGGTCACTAGCGGTTTCTCTGCTGCAGGCGTCGTTCTACCCTGACTTTGTCTTGCCTGATTTGTTAAACCGATCGCCGCCCCGCCAAGAACGACCAGGCCCAAAACAGCAGCCGATAGAGATAGATAAGGGTATTTAGGCCGTCTTTTGAGCGTGGGCATAGATTTTTGCTAAAAAATGCATGAGTATTGACGCCAAAAATACAAAAAATGTCTCTGAAACGTCATCGGCCACGGGAAGGATAATGGCTCCCCGGCAGGCCCCAACACACGGGCAAGCACAGCAGAAGCCATTTTGGCTCGCCTGCTGTGCTCAACTTTGTCTACCTGACTGCAGCCACTAAAAACCAGGTAGCGGTAAATTAACTCGGTTCAACTCTACAGGGAAACAATCGGCCTAGCGGCTACCACCCCGACGCTCACCGCGGGCTTCTGCCAGTTCAGCTAGCTCAGCTCGCTGCTCTGGGGTGAGCACTTCGCGTACCGCCAGCATGGTTTCAAACCGCCGATCGCCAAGCTGCATTTTCAGCGTCTGTACCTGCTGGTGCTGCTGACGGAGCTGATCGGCAGCGGCGTCGCTGGCTAGCAGCGATCGCAGTTCTTCTTTTTCCTGCTCCATTTGCTGATGCAAGCCTTCGCTGTTGGCGCGGGCCTGCTCTTTAATGGTCTGGATTTGCTCAGACTGCTCAGCCGAGAGGTCAAGCTGCTCTAGCCAGCGATCGCCCCCGTGTCGGCGGCCATGTCTCGGCCCTTCTTCCTCAGCTTCAATCGGCTGCTGGGCAACGCGGAAACTATCTGAACTGGATTGGGCCACGGCAAAGGTTCCCCCGGCTAACAGCAGCAACGGTAAGGCAGAAAGTAAAACAGTACGACGAAAAGTCATAGTTAGCTATTACTCAATTCATCAACGCCTTCATCGTAGGTAGCTAGGGGCGAT
Source organism: Sphaerothrix gracilis Ecp01 (assembly GCF_030405905.1). Lineage (NCBI taxonomy): Bacteria > Bacillati > Cyanobacteriota > Cyanophyceae > Nodosilineales > Nodosilineaceae > Sphaerothrix > Sphaerothrix gracilis. Next base: position 113,515 of record NZ_JASATW010000015.1, on the reverse strand, counting down.
CGCAGCCTGAATCTAACCTCACAATTTGGCTGCATCGGCAGTACCAATTCTCTCTGGTACTTTAGGACTAATTTGGCCTATCCAATCCGTGACTTTTGATTCTAGGCGGCTGGCAACCTTAGCTCTATAGTGAGAGCAGCCTTTTGTCGCCTTCATCCTTCATGCAGCAGTTGGCCCGCGATCGCCATCCTTTCCGCCTGTTGCTTTATCTAGAGTGGATTCTGCTCAGCATTGCCGTGTTAGCGGCCTTTTCGCCCCTGCTGTTTTCCCATCCACCCAAGCATTTCTCTGGGCCATTTTCGGCTCACCGAGATCTGCCGATTCGGCCTCTATTCCAGCTAGGGGCCTTTTTGAGTTTGGTGGGCTTGGGCGGTTTGGGGCTAAAGCTGCCGAGTCGTTCCCACTGGCAGCAGGGACTTTATATCGCTGCGGGGCTGGGGCTGAGCTGGCTGACGGTGCTGCTGGTGGGGCATGGCGCCACTGTGTTTCCACCCCTGCTGCTGATTGTGGTGATTCGCGCCTGCCTACTATTTCCCTGGAGCGGGCGGATATTGGTGGCAAGCTTAGCCTACAGCTCGTTCATTTTTATGCTGGTATTGACATTCTCAGGCATCCGGCCTCTGGGGGTACCCCTGGGGCGATCGCTGCCTGCGATTGTCAGGCGCATTCCGCCGGAGTCTCTGCGCAGTGTTCTGCTGGGGCTGGCCCTCAATACGGCCCTGCTGTTTGGCCTGGTGCTGGGTTTTGTGCTGCTGCTGGTGGGGGCCGTGATAGCTGAGTCCCGCAGCCGTCAGCAGCTCAGCGAGGCCAACCACCGCCTGCGCCAGTATGCCTTACTGATTGAGAATCAGGCGACGCTGCAGGAGCGCAACCGCATTGCCCGTGAAATTCACGATTCAGTCGGCCATTCGCTAGTGGCTCAGAGTATTCAGCTGGAAAACGTGGCGATGCTGCTGCCGCAAAAACCAGGGCCCCTAGCCGACCATTTAGACAAATCAAGGCAGCTGGGCCGAGAAGCGCTGCAACACGTGCGGCAGTCGGTCGCCACCCTGCGCCATCATCCGCTGCAGGGTAAGACATTGGCAGTGGTGATCGCCTCGCTGCTGCAGGAGTTTCAGCATAACTGTGCTATTCCGGTTGAGGCCAAGGTGCAAATCGAGGTCGAACCCTCGCCAGAAGTGGCTACATCGCTCTATCGCATCGTTCAGGAAGCCCTGACTAATATTTCCAAGCACAGTCAGGCCGACCGAGTACAGCTCAGCCTCTGCGATCGCCCTGGAGATCTAAAGCTAGATATTGAAGATAACGGTCAGGGCTTTGATCCCAGCCAGAACACGACAGGCTTTGGCCTGCAAAGTATGCGGGAGCGGACTACAGCCCTGGGCGGCAGCTTTTATCTTCACAGTCAGCCAGAACAAGGCTGTCAGATCCAGGTTGTGATGCCGAGACAGGGGGTCGTCTCATGATTAAACTGCTGCTCGTAGATGACCAAAGCATCGTGCGGGAAGGACTCTGCAGCCTCTTGCAGGCCAAGCCTGATCTGGAAGTGATTGGGACGGCTGAGAATGGCAAAGACGCAGTCGCCCAAGCCCTCAGCCTGCAGCCGGACGTAGTGCTGATGGATGTGCGGATGCCGGTGATGGACGGGGTGGCCGCTACCCGGCAGCTCCGCCAGCAGGCACCAACCATCAAGGTACTGGTGCTAACCACGTTTGATGATGATGACTACGTAGCGCGGGCAATGCAGTGCGGCGCGAAGGGCTATTTGCTCAAAGATACCCCGTCGGAAGAACTGGCCCAGGCCATTCGCGCTATTCAAAAGGGCTATACCCAGCTAGGTCCCGGCCTATTTGAAAAAGCGATCGCCTCAACGCCTGCCCCTGCGCCAGTACCACCGCCAGAGCTCAGCCAGCTGACTCCCCGCGAACGGGAAGTGCTGCAGCTAATCGCCGCTGGTCACAGCAACCGTGAGATTGCCGCCGCTCTGTTTATCTCAGAACGGACGGTAAAAAACCACGTCAACAGCCTGTTAGGACGGCTCAACCTGCGCGATCGCACTCAGGCCGCCATTCTAGCCACCACCCTTTATCGAGAGCATCTATGACAACTTTTGGCTATCAGCTAGCAGGCCAGCTCGTTTTAGTGGGCTGGCTGGGTCTAACCGCAGGCTGTCGCTGGCTACCGAGCAGCGAAGCCCAAACCCCTCCCGGAGAGCCAGCAGCAGGCCCAGTGGCGGTAGAAACCGCGATCGCCCAGACCGGCTCGGTCGAAACTTCCCTGGAGTATACGGGCACAACCGAGCCGCTGCAGGAAGTCTCGCTACGGGCCCAGGCCGAGGGCCAGTTGCTCAGCGCTAGCGCCGATACCGGGGATGCGGTGGAGGCAGGTCAGCCCCTAGCTCGCCTCGACGGGGCGCTGCTGCAGGCCGCCGTCAATGAGGCGGAGGCCGAACTGGCTGCCCGACAGGCCGAAGTAGCCCAAGCGCGATCCCAGGTGGGAGCGGCTCAAACTCAGGTGGAACAGGCCAGGGTAGAGCTGCAGCAGGCGATCGCTGATGCTGAGCGCCTCCAGCGACTGGCCCAAGCGGGTGCCATTTCGCAGCAGGAGGCTGAGCTGGCCCAAACGGCCCGCAGCGTCGCCGCCCAGGCACTGCAGTCGGCTCAGGAACAGGTGGCAACGCAGCAGCAAGCCGTGAACTCTGCCCAGCGGCGTGTGGCTTCCCAGCAGGCCATCGTGGCCCAAACCCGCCAGCGGCTGGCCTACACCACGCTGACAGCACCGATTGCAGGTGTGGTGCTGGCCCGTCCGGTAGAACCCGGAGATTTAGTGCAGCCGGGGAACGAGGTCTTCAATTTAGGCGACTTTAGCGCGGTTAAAGCAGTGGTGCAGGTATCCGAGCTGGCCCTCAGCCAGATTAGCCTGGGTCAAGCGGTGCAGGTGCGGCTGGATGCCTTTCCTGGAGAATCTCTAACGGGGCGCGTAACCCGCATTTCGCCGGTAGCCGACGCCACTGCTCGCTTGATTCCAGTTGAGGTGACTCTGCCTAATCCCGACGGCAAAATTGGCAGCGGTCTGCTAGCGCGGGTCAACTTTGCCACCGCCAGTCAAGGGGTGGTGGTACCGCAGGGAGCACTGGAAATTGAGGAAAATGCGGCAGACGCCGCGACCGCCACCCTGTTTGTCCTCACGGCAGAAGCGCCTGAGGCCCAGGTAGAAGCCAGATCGGTGCAGGTGGGCGATCGCGCTAACGATCGAGTTGAGATTCGGGCGGGGATAGAACCCGGAGAGGCGGTGATCGTTCGCAGTGGGGGGCCGCTGAGCGACGGTCAGACGGTGCGGCTGAGCATTCTTTCAGAGTCGTAGCAGGTATTTATGACAGCTTCTAATTTCGCCAAACCTAGCCTCAGCCGCACTGCTATTCGACGGCACATTGGCACGTTGATGCTAACGCTGGCGGTGATTGTCCTGGGTTTGTTCTTCATCACCCGTTTACCTGTCGATCTGCTGCCTTCAATCACCTATCCCCGCATTGGCCTGCGGCTAGATGCCCCTGGGGTTTCGCCAGAGGTGGCTGTAGACGAGGTGACGCGCCCGCTAGAGCAGGCGCTGGCGGCCACTGAAGGGGTAGAGCAAATCTTTTCGCAGACCCGCGAAGGTCGTATCAGCATCGATTTGTTCTTTCGCCCTGGCGGTGATATTGATCAGGCCCTCAACGATGCGACCGCCACCCTAAACCGCGCCCGGGATAGCCTGCCTGAGACGGTAGGGGAACCCCGCTTATTTAAGTTCGATCCGTCTCAACTGCCGGTCTATGAACTGGCCCTGACCTCGGAGACCCTGCAGGGGGTTGATTTGCGAGTTTTTGCCGATGAGGAGCTTGCTAGAGAACTGGGAGTGATTCCGGGGGTTGCTAGCGTTGATGTCTCCGGCGGCGTGGAAGAAGAAGTTTTAGTTGATCTCGACCTGCGCCGCCTGCAGGCACTGGGACTGGGCTTGACGGATGTGCTAGACGCCCTCGACGAGCGCAACCAGGACACAGCCGGGGGTCGTCTGCGGGGAGGAGAAGCCGAAGCATTGACGCGACTGCGGGGCAAGTTCGAGTCGGCAGATGAGGTGCGCAATCTGATTTTTGAGGTGGGCGATCGCAGCCCGCCCCAGCAGGTATACCTGCGAGATTTTGCCGAAGTGATTGATGGCACTGAGGAGCAGCGCATTTTTGTCTTGCTCAACGGTCAGCCAGCCGTCAAGGTTAGCGTGCAGAAGCAGCCGGACGCTAACACTGTGGCAGTGGTTGACAGCGTTAAGCAAAAGCTGACGGCGCTGCAGGCTTCTGGCCTCATTCCGGCGGATATGACTTTGACGGCCACGCTTGATGAGTCTCGCTTTATTCGCAATTCCATTCGCAACGTCGCGATCGCGGGTCTGACTGGTTCGGCTTTAGCCGCGATCGCCGTCCTCCTTTTTCTCGGATCACTGCGACAAACACTGATTATCGTCTTAGCTATTCCACTGGCGACGCTGACAGCCATTTTGTTGATGAAGCTGTTTGGCCTTTCTCTCAATGTCTTCAGCCTGGGGGGATTAGCTCTAGGCGTTGGCATCGTGGTAGATAACTCCATCGTCATGCTGGAGAACATCGCTCAGGGGGTCGAAAGCCAGCGCACTCAGCTCAATGGTTCGCGTAACGGACACCGACAGCGATCGCTCCTGCAGCAGGCAGAACAAAGCAGTCAGGAGCTGGAATCGGCGCTGTTGGCCTCTACCACCACTAACCTGGTGGCGGTCTTACCGTTTTTGCTGATTGGCGGCTTTATTTCGCTGCTGTTTAACGAGCTAGTTTTAACTATTAGCTTTGCAGTAGCCTCATCACTGGCTGTGGCCCTGACCGTGGTGCCGACAATGGCCTCTCGGCTGCTAGCAATTCGCGGTTCTAGCGGCATTCAGCGATTTTGGCTGATTGACCAGTTCAACCAGCGTTTGACTGCAGCGACAGGGCGATATACCCGCTTTTTAAGCTGGGTGCTGCAGCGGCGGGTAGCCACGATCGCGATCGCTTTTCTGGTCTTGGGGGGCGGTAGCCTGCTGATGGTAGGCCAAATACCGCAGGAGATTTTGCCTCGGATCGATACCGGACAGGCGCGGCTGTTTGCCCAGTTTCCGCCTGGCACCGTCTTAGCCGACAATCAGCGAGTCATGCGGGCAATTGACGAGCTGCTGCTGGCCCAGCCAGAGACCGAATATACCTTCACTACCGCTGGCGGTGCCCTGTTTGCCAGCATCACCAGCGAGAATGCCCTGCGCGGTTCTAGCACCGTCACGCTGAAGCCTGGTACCGACGTCACTGCCTTCGTCGATCGCATGAGTCAGGCATTTGAGCAGTTTAATCTGGTAGAAACCCTGATTCGCATCAGCCCGGAGTCGGTGCGCGGTCTGATCCTGAGTAATTCGCCTGTCCGCTCTGAAATTGACGTTGGACTGCAGGGCAGTGATATTCAAGCGCTGCGGCAAGCGGGGCAACAAGTCCTAGCAGCCCTGGGAGAGCAGGCCACCCTAGCCCGCTTTCGCCCTGATGCCGAGGAGCCTCAGCCCGAAGTCCAGATTCGCCCCGACTGGGAGCGGGCGGCAGACCTGGGTTTAACGGCTGAAGAACTGGGAAATACGGTGCAGACGGTGCTTAATGGCTCGGTACCTACCCAGCTTCAGCGGGGCGATCGCCTGGTGGATATTCGGGTGCGAGTTGATCCTGACGAAATTCAGCGTCCGGCTCAGCTACGACAAATCCCGCTGTTCACCGATCAGGGCCAGCTGGTTCAGCTTGGCGATGTGGCCCAAATCGAGCCAGGGCAGGCTCCTGGTGAAATTCAGCGAATCAACCAGCGGCAGGTATTTTTGATTGCAGGCAGTCTGGCAGAGGGAGCCAGTTTGGGAGAAGCCTTAGCGGAGGTAGAAGCGGTCTTATCTAACTTGGAATTACCGCCGGGCGTGTCAATCTTACCTAGCTCCAGTGCTGAAACAAATCAGCAGCTCCAGGCTTCCTTAGCAATTTTAGGCGGACTGGCAGCGTTCCTGGTGTTTGTAGTCATGGCCGTACAGTACAACTCACTCATCGATCCGCTAGTAATTATGCTGACGGTGCCGCTGGCGCTGGCCGGAGGTATCCTGGGACTGTTTATCACCCAGACGGCCATCGGCGCGACGGTGATTGTGGGGGCGGTGCTGCTGGTGGGCATTGTCGTCAACAACGCCATCATTCTGGTGGAACTGGCGAATCAAATTCGCGATCGCGCTGAGCAGTCATTTGAACCGATTGACCCCCAAACCGCTATTTTACGGGCTGCTCCCCAACGATTGCGCCCCATTTTGATGACCACTATCACCACCGTTTTGGGTCTATTTCCGCTGGCGCTAGGCATTGGTGAGGGGTCGGAATTCTTGCAGCCTCTGGGCGTTGTGGTCTTTTCCGGGCTTTCTTTAGCCACGGTGTTGACGCTGCTGATTATTCCCTGCTTCTACAGTCTGCTGCACGATCCCCACTGGCACCGCTGGAGCCGCCGCGCCGTACGCAAAACCAAAGTTTTGATTGGGGCCAAAAGCGATCGCTAAAAGCAGCCGCATAAATGTCAAAACGCATAGTTTGCGGAAATAGGAGCCTCTAGCCTGAATCCCAGGTTATGACAGGCTCATCTATCTCCTAAAAACTATGCGTTTATCTCTTGACTGCAATCGCTTGGCTCAAAATTCGCTGAGGTTAACCAAAAAGCGATCGGTTCAAGTGTCAGCCGCAGGTGGCTTGTGTCTCCTACTGTCTACTCTAGCGCTCACAAATCCTAGCAAAGAAGACTACGTCAGCTATACGGCTGAGCGAATTCATTTGTCGTCTAAGCAGGGTTGTCAGGAATTAGACCAGCGTATTAGCGTTATGACCGTTTCAATGCCGACCGCAGATTTGTGCAAATCTTTTGTTAAGAGCGCTGACTTGCTCGGACGGGGGTTCTTGAAGCAAGCTATCAATGTTGTAACCAAGAAACGAGACAACTATCTGATTTTCAGCATCTACACAACAACAGTTCCAGGTCGGCAGTACAAAACACTTGGAATTGGTAGTCACTTTTTCACCTTTTCAGCTAAGTGACAAGGCAATTTTCAACCTGAATTTACCAACTCTGCAACACTCGCGGGGATAATCAACCTCTCAGGCAAAGAGCAAAAAAGCAGCCCGAAGGGGCTGCTTCCAAGAACTCTATGTCTGCTAGCTTATCTAGCTGGGGCCTTGACCGTCTTAGCCATCTGCTTAAAGGGTGAGAGGCTAGGTCCGGGACGACGGCGACCTCCGCTTACTTCGGGGGTGACTAAATAGTCGGTCGCAAAAGTTTTTTCTGGGGCAGAAGAATGAGAAGAATTTCCTTTAGCTTCTGCCGCTGCCACCGGGAGCGCACCTGCAGGGGCTAAATCCTGTGAGGTCGATGCTGACTGCTTGGATTTCTTGTCGAGTTGTTCAGGTGAAACCTCGTCGGTTTGCTCTGATTTCAGGGCCGCTTCAGTGGCCACTTCAGCCTTGGCGGGAAAAACTTCTACTCCCTTCGCTTCTAAAGGAGTAGGCTCTGCCTTGGGCTGTTTTTGAGACGCAGATTGCGGCTGCGACGCCGCCTGCTTTTGCGGCTGCGGTGCCGACTTTTGCGGCTGCGGCGCCGAACCGCTGTTATCCTCGTCTAGCTCTAAGAAATAACCCGATTTCTTAAGACCAAAGACTTTTCCTAAAACACCAAACAGGCTGCCAAAAAAAGCTGCAATGCTACCAAAAATTTTCTGTATCAAACCCATTACCGTAATGCTCCAAAGCTGGATATAGACGGTTTTAGCTAAAACTAGGAGTTCCTGAAACCGCCTCGACCCAAAAACTGATTAATGATTTCTTTATTAATTATCAAGTCGCAGCGCCAGGTAAAGCAAGAATCCGTGACATCTAGTTACGAAAGTTAACATACCCGCTCATAAATAAAGGGGCCGATTTACACCGACCCCCCACAAGTTTATTCAGGTAATTTATTCAGGTATTAGCTATTCTGCGCCCTGAGGCAGCAGCTCGCGTTTTTCGCCTAGGCGAACCTGAACCTTCCCGTCCTCATCGACATCGACGACAGCCGTATCGCCTTCCTGAATGCGGCCTGACAGAATTTCTTCCGCTAGGCTGTCCTCCAGCAGACGCATGATGGCGCGGCGTAAAGGTCTAGCTCCATAGCTAGGGTTATACCCTTCATCGACCAAACGATCTTTGAACTTCTCAGTCACTTCAAGCGTGATGCCCTGCTCAGTGAGACGACCAAAGACTTCCTTCAGCAAGATAGTGGAAATCTCTTTGACCTCGTCCTTCGTCAACTGACGGAAGACAATGATCTCATCCAAGCGGTTGAGGAATTCCGGTCGGAAGTACTGCTTCAGCTCTTCATTGACCAAAGAGCGGATGCGATTGTACTGGGACTCGGCATGGTCTTCCTCGAACTCGAAGCCAAGACCGCCGCCACCCTTCTCAATCACCTTCGAGCCAATATTAGAGGTCATAATCAGCAGGGTGTTCTTGAAGTCCACCGTGCGACCTTTGGCATCTGTGAGGCGACCGTCTTCTAAAATCTGCAGAAGCATATTGAAGACGTCTGGGTGAGCTTTCTCAATCTCGTCGAAGAGAACCACCGTGTATGGACGACGACGCACTGCTTCAGTGAGCTGACCGCCTTCGTTGTAGCCCACATATCCTGGCGGCGAACCAATCAGCTTAGAAACCGTATGGCGCTCCATAAATTCGGACATATCAAGCCGAATCATGGCGTCTTCAGAGCCAAAGAAGTAGGCTGCCAGAGACTTAGCAAGCTCGGTTTTACCCACACCCGTAGGGCCAGAGAAAACAAAGCTGGCAATCGGGCGGTTGGGGTTTTTCAAGCCCACACGGGCACGGCGAATAGCGCGGGATATGGCCTTCACCGCTTCATCCTGCCCGACTAAGCGCTGGTGCAGCGTATCTTCCATATGCAACAGCTTTTCGGACTCAGACTCGGTCAGCTTATTGACTGGTACCCCTGTCCAAGAAGCCACGATATGAGCAATGTCTTCTTCGCCCACCATCGGAGACGTTTCGTCATTGCCTTCGGCTTCTTCGTTCTTCTTAGACTGAGCGATCGCCCGAATCTCAGCTTTGATCTCCATCTCGCGATCGCGCAGTTCACCCGCCCGATCGAAATCTTGAGAGCGCACTGAGTTGTCTTTATCTTTGAGGACCTGACGCAGTTCTCGATCGAGTTCCTTGGCTGCCGGGGGCAGTTGAGAGTTGATCAGGCGAACGCGCGATCCGGCCTCGTCAATTAGGTCAATTGCCTTGTCGGGCAAATAGCGATCGGAGATATAGCGATCCGAGAGCTTGGCTGCTGCGTCTAGCGCCTCATCTAGGATCTTCAGCTTGTGGTGCTGCTCATAGCGATCGCGCAGACCGTGCAGAATCTCAATCGTCTCTTCAACGCTGGGTTCGCCCACCATCACCGGCTGGAAACGGCGCTCTAGAGCAGCGTCTCGCTCAATGTGTTTGCGATATTCATCCAGCGTAGTGGCGCCAATACACTGCAGTTCACCACGAGCTAAGGCGGGCTTGAGGATGTTGGCCGCGTCAATAGCGCCCTCTGCAGCTCCGGCCCCAATCAGCGTATGCACCTCATCAATTACCAGAACGACGTTTCCGGCGGAGCGGATCTCGTCCATGATCTTCTTCAGGCGTTCCTCAAACTCACCTCGATACTTGGTACCTGCCACTAGCAGGCCAATATCTAAGGTGACAACTCGCTTCTCTTCCAAGATGTCCGGCACATCGCCGTTGGAAATGCGCTGGGCCAATCCTTCCGCGATCGCGGTTTTACCCACGCCAGGTTCACCAATGAGTACCGGGTTGTTCTTGGTGCGTCGGCCTAAAATCTGGATGACGCGCTCAATTTCCTTTTGACGACCCACAACAGGATCGAGCTTACCTTCGGCAGCCATCTGCGTCAGATTTGAGCCAAATTCATCCAGCGTTGGCGTCTTAGTGCGCCCCTGACCGGCCCCAGTAGAGACTTCGGCGGTTTCACCCAGCATCCGAATCACCTGAGTGCGGACCTTAGACAGATCGACACCTAGATTTTCTAAGACCCTAGCGGCTACTCCTTCACCTTCTCGGATCAGGCCCAGTAAAAGGTGCTCAGTCCCGATATAGTTGTGGCCGAGCTGACGAGCCTCCTCTAAAGAAAGCTCTAAAACTCGCTTGGCTCTAGGCGTAAACGGGATCTCGACGGCAACAAAGCCAGAACCCCGTCCGATAATCTTTTCTACTTCAATCCGAGCGTCTTTAAGATTGACACCCATCGATTTCAGCACTTTGGCGGCGACGCCGGTCCCTTCTCCAATGAGTCCTAATAGAATCTGCTCTGTGCCCACGAAGTTGTGACCCAGACGGCGGGCCTCCTCCTGGGCCAGCATGATGACTTTAATTGCTTTTTCTGTAAAGCGTTCAAACATGGCGGTTATCCATCACCTGCTGCGTGCTGGTTACGCTGATTCTAGCACAGGAAAATCCGGAGACTGTGCTGAAGCGAACCGCAATTAGGGGGGGATTTCTCTACTACGGTCAGTTAACTTCTATAGGCTAAGCATAAATGCGGATTAGCTCAGTCATGTGCGAGTGGGATCAAGCAGCCTCACGCGATCGGGATAGATTTTGTCGGCTGACTGAAAGCAGCCGTATTGAGATTTCTTTAACCTTTTTTGTCGCCGCCTTGATTGCCAAACAAAAGCCTTGCTTTAAAGATTATTTATCTCTTCTTTAATAAAGAAATCAAATCAGAATATTAATGACTACAAACTGTCTAATTCTTAGCAGAAAAAACTACCCCCATATGCCGATTTTAGGGCTATTTCTCAGTTTTATTTTGTAACTGCCAGCCTTTTGCCAGCAGGCGATCGCCAGTCGCCTGCTGCTGCTGCTGTAAGATACTGGCAAAGTCCGGCTGATTGAGACCGTTGCGCCACAGAATCAAGCCATCCTCGCCGTCAGGATAATAGTGTCGTCGCCGTCCCACTGCCTGAAAGCCAAACTTCCAGTAAAGGTGTTGGGCTGCTTGGTTACTAGCCCGTACTTCTAAGGTGGCCCGCTCCATTTCCTGCTGCCGGGCCTGCTGTAACAAAGCCCCTAACAGCAGAGCGCCTAGGCTTTGCTGTTGATAAGCCGGATCAATGCCCAAAAGGGTAATGTGAGCTTCTTCTAAAATCCGCCAAAAGCAGCCGATACCGATCAAATTAGGCGACGGCGTGGGGGCTATGACGGCTTCCGGCAGGCGCAAAATCACAAATTCGCTGTTGCTACTGGCCAACTCCCGGCGATAGCCAGCCAAAGTCCAAAATCCGCCAAAGCACCGCTGATCTAGCTCAAGTACCTGGGGTAAATCCGTCTCAGTTAGGGAATCAAGCTGCAGCAGTCTCACAGGAATATGAAATTTCTGCTGAGGGGCACAGGCCAAAATTGTACACTAGAGTTTTGGCAAAGTGAGCGCCCCTGCAGGCGATAAATCTAGCCCTATCAAGCCTCTGGCGAAGAACAATTAGCAAATACGAGACTGCACGATGGTATCCCCTCCCCTAACCCATGTTGATCGCTCTAGCTGTCAATACTTACCCCAAATTACCGACCAGAATTTTTCACCTAATCAATTCATCTTGCCGCTCACGGCTCAGGTAGACGAACGCGATCACTTAATCGTGGGGGGATGTGATGTGGTGGAGCTGGTGCAGCGGTTTGGCTCTCCGCTCTACATTCTGGACGATGAAACGTTGAGAACGGCCTGCCGCCAGTATCATCAGGCGCTCAGCCAGCACTATCCCGGTGAAGCGCTAGCCATCTACGCTTCTAAAGCCTGGAGCTGCTTGGCGATTTGCGCCATTGTCGCTAGTGAAGGACTGGGCATTGATGTGGTCTCAGGCGGTGAACTTTATACGGCGCTGCAGGCAGGCGTCAGCCCTGAGCAAATCTATTTTCATGGCAATAATAAATCTGTGGCGGAACTCAAGTTCGCGATCACCACTGGCTGCCGAATTGTAGTTGATAACTGGCTGGAGCTGGAGATCCTAGCGGATTTGCTATCGGGCGGCGATCGCCAAGTTTCTATTCTGCTGCGACTGACCCCTGGGATTGAATGCCACACCCACGAGTATATTCGCACCGGCCACTTGGACAGTAAGTTTGGCTTTGATCCCGATCAGGTCACAAAAGTCTTTGCTTTTGTCAGTCAGCATTCAGCGCTAAACTGCATTGGCCTTCATGCCCATATCGGTTCTCAAATCTTTGAGCTACAGCCTCACAGCGATTTGACCGGCGTCATGATGCAGTGGTTTGCCAAAGCGGCTGAGTATGGGCTATCGCTGCAAGAACTGGATTTGGGCGGTGGTTTGGGTATCTGCTATACCGAAGCTGATGACCCACCGAGCATCGAAGCTTGGGTGAAAACCCTGTGTGAAGGCGTCATAGCAGCCTGCAAAGCCCAGCAGCTTCCGCTGCCTCGGCTCATTTGCGAACCAGGGCGATCGCTGATTGGTTCCGCCTGCGTTACCGCCTATACGGTAGGCAGCCAAAAACAGGTTCCCGGCATTCGCAATTACGTCTCTGTCGATGGCGGCATGTCAGATAATCCTCGGCCGATTACCTATCAGTCTGTCTACCGGGCGATCGCAGCCAATAAGATGTCAGCGCCCCTCAGCCAAACAGCTGCGATCGCAGGTAAGCATTGCGAATCAGGCGACATCGTTATCAACCAGGCCGAGCTGCCGCCGCTAGAAACCGGCGATGTGATCGTCATTCCCGACACAGGTGCCTACAATTACAGCATGGCTTCCAACTACAACCGAGTGCCCCGCCCGGCAGCCGTGCTGGTCAAGCAAGGAGAGGCACAGCTAATTCTGCAGCGTGAAACCTATCAGGATCTAATTCGGCAAGACTGTCTGCCTGAATCTCTAAGCCAGACATAACCTTTCTCTAGGAAGAAAGGGACACGCTTGTCTATGAAGCTGCTGCCAGCTTCGCTCAAATAGCCTGTTGTCTTTTGCTGAGCCTTGGCCCAGAATCTAGGTTCTTGATATCCCCACAGAATTACTACCGGAAAAATCGGTTTCTAGAAGTCTGAAAACAGCTCCTTCATAACTGGTTGGACTGACTTGTACTCTAGAGCCATAGCCAGTACACCTCAGTAGGGTTTAATCTTGCTGCTTCCGATTCTAGATATTGGCCTAGTACTGATTTTGACCTACATGGTGCTCGTCATTATTGGAGAGCGGCGAACGCTTTGGATGGTGCGAGGGCTCATTATTCTGATGCTGGCAGCCGCCCTAAGTAAGTATTTACACTTGACGCTGCTAGGGTTTGTCTTAGATAAGCTGGTGATTGGTTCGGCAGTAGCAATGGCGTTTATCCTGCAGGCAGAATTTCGCCGTCTGCTAGAGCAAATTGGCCGCGGCGAGATTTTGCAGCTCTTTAGACCTTCTACAGATGCGCTGCCGAAACCTGATAGCGTTATTGATGAAATTGTTGATGCGGTTAAGGACCTCTCCCAGAATCGCACAGGAGCCATCATGATCCTGGAAACAAATCGCCCAATTGACGAGAGTGATTTTTCGGTTCCGGGCGTTAAGCTAAACGCTGAGGTTTCAAAGGAACTGTTGCAGACTATCTTTCAGACCACAACGCCTCTGCATGATGGTGCCATCCTAATTCGAGCCTCGCGCGTAGTATCAGCAGGGGTAATTTTGCCCATTTCTGAGCGCTCGGCGTCTCGTCAACTGGGCACCCGCCACCGAGCCGCGATGGGCATTACCGAGCGAGTTGAAAACTGTATTTGTGTCGTGGTTTCGGAGGAAACCGGCTCGATTTCGCTAGCAGAAGGGGGTATTCTGAATCGGCCTCTGACCAGCAGTAAACTCAGAGATATGTTACGCCGACGTTTTTCTCAGTCTGTTGACCACGAGCCGGTAGCCCCTCAGCTACGGAGTTTGGGTCGCCGCCTCAGAAGTCAGGGCCATGCTTTTGTAAAACGCCTTTTCCGCCTTCCACGTCGGCTCCTTGGGGGAAAAAATGACCGCTGAGCAAACTATCCAGTATCCGCTCCCACAAGAGCTACACCGCGATCGCTTACCTAGCCACGTCGCCGTCATCATGGATGGCAATGGTCGCTGGGCTAAAAAGCGGGGGCTACCTCGGATTATGGGCCATCGGCGCGGTGTCGATACGCTTAAAAAGCTGCTCCGCTGTAGTCGTGATTGGGGCATTGGAGCACTAACTGCCTATGCCTTCTCAACCGAAAACTGGGGTCGGCCCCTAGAAGAGGTGGAGTTTTTGATGACCCTGTTTGAGCGCGTGCTGCGGCAGGAACTTAAAGAAATGATGGCGGAAGATGTCTGTATTCATTTTGTCGGCAACTTGAAGGCGCTGCCTCAGTCTTTGCAAGATGAAATCTATCGCGCTATGCAGCTAACTCGCAGTAATGCGGGCATTCGCTTTACCATTGCCACCAATTACGGTGGTCGTCAGGAAATTGTGCAGGCAGCCCGCAGTTTGGCGGCTCAGGTTCAAAAGGGGCTGCTGCAGCCCGATGAAATCGACGAAGCCCTGTTCAGCCGCCATCTTTACACGGCCGGCGCACAAGATCCAGACCTGCTCATCCGCACCAGCGGCGAAATGCGCATCAGCAACTTTCTACTATGGCAGTTGGCCTACGCTGAACTCTATGTTACCGATACGCTGTGGCCAGACTTCGACGTGGCTGAATTTCACCGGGCGATCGCGTCCTATCAGCAAAGAGAGCGGCGGTTTGGCAAAGTCTGAGGCCAGATCCTCTAGCGCGATCGCCCAATAGGCCAGGCCCAAGGTCAGCTAGCCGCTTTCTTAGGGGCCGCTAAAAATCGCCTCTTCTAGATCTTTGCGACTTAGAGAGTATTTAAAGACGCGCTGTAGGTCTTGGCCATCAGGCCCAGCCTTGAGATAGCGCACCACAATCGAGTCAATATCAAGGGCTAGATCGGCTTCCCACTCAGCCCGATATAAGCGCCAGCAGTGGAGTTCTGAAGCATCTTGCTGACAGCCCTTGGACAAAAGCCACTGCTCAATGTCAGGCAGAGGATGATTATAGAGCGGGGTTTCGGCAGAAGGTAAGGTCATTGCGCAGGTACGGACGACATCTGTAGATTGTAGATTACAAAATTTACGGGAAAGCCACTCCAGCTGACATCCATCGAGAGGGCCGATTTAGGCTTACTCAGTCTCTGTTTCGACCAGTCTTTCTGAGGGGGGTGCTGGAATATTTCCCTCAGTAGGTCGAACTAACTTAAAGGTACGTTTGTCTGGCTGATCAGGCTGAGATATTTCTACCTGAACGGCCAGATCAGCCGGAACTAAGGGGCCAAAGGCCAGTTCACCCTGAGTTAGGCCAATCGTCAACACTAAAATTAGGCAGGCGACAAACGTTAGCCCCAAGATAAATAGAGCGAAAATTTCGCCTGCTGATAGGGGCCGATCGGTGGGATCTAGGTAAGCACTGGTAGCCCTATAGGGGCGATCGCGTGAGACAGGACGATTGAGATCGGCAGGTGCCTGCATGACCCGCAGTCGGGAGTAGCCAATTTTGTAGTCGTATGCCAAACGGCGTTCGGGGCTACTTAAAGTAGCATAGGCTTCGTTGAGTTCCTGAAATTTGGCTTTGGCGATTGTGGGCGGTAAATCGGTTGTATCAGGATGGTAAAGCTTACTTAAATCTCGGTAGGTACGGCGAATCTCCTGCACCGAAGCGCTTGGCTTCAGCCCCAATAAGTCATAGAAGTTAGACGTTGGCCGATCAGGCTCTGACATATAATCGCAAGCGTTCAGACAGCAGCAGCCAGTTCGGCTCGAGTCAGTCGAATCTGAGCCAGCGTGAAAACTACCGGAATAATGCGACCGTAGTTAGTCGCGATCGCTCGCCAGCCTAAATCAGCAAAAAAAGAAATCCACAGCGCCGGGCCTAAACAAGCCAGCAGGCTTCTAGCAGCTCCGTAGCGAGCCGCATTGAGCGCCATGCCGCGTGAGGCAAGCTGTAGCGCGGCTCGGTTGGCCGCTGCAGTCCCTCCCTTCAGCAGGGCTTGTTTGGCGAGCTGATAGCGGGTGAAATGCAGCGTGAACTGCTGGGCAATCTGTCGCAGGAGCCAAGGCCGCAGAACGGAATTGACGGCTACGGCGCTGCTGCCTGTAATGAGGAGGCTGAGCGGATCTTGCTGCAAAGCATGAGGCAGCTGCTGAAACTGGGGCGTTTGGTGCAGGGCTTGATGGGTTTCACCGCGCAATATTTGCTGCTGGCGCGGGGGCAGCTTTTGCCATGTTTTTTCTAAAAGTGCTAGAAACAGCTCAGCTTCTAAATCGGGCGTGGAGAGGGTGGGGGCAAAAGAAATTTTTAGATATCGACAAATTTGGACTAAAATCTGCCGATAGCTGAGGCGATTGCTTCGGCGTTGCAAAACAGTCAGTCCGTCTGCCGCTAAGTAGCGAAAGCGGGACTCTATGCGAGCAATCCAGGCTTGGCGATCGGCAGATTGGACCGCCATCGGATCGGCCAAAAAATAATCTAGCGGATTAAACTTGGGCTGAAAAAGAATATCGCTTAAGCTTTGCAGTTCTTCGTCAGTGGCGAGGTCTAGGGCAGATCGTAGCTCGTTCACGTCCTGGTACCCTTATCCGTGAAGTATTCTGCCCCCTATTTTACACAGGTCTTTAAGATTCAGCCGAGAGGACAATTAGAGAAAGTGACGACATGGGAAATTGCCGTAATTGGAGCCGGGCTGGCTGGCTTAAGCTGCGCTCAGCGACTGGCCCAGGCCGGTTATCAGGTGGGCATTGTGGAAAAGTCGCGCGGTTTGGGTGGTCGCCTAGCAAGCCGCCGTCTGCACCAGACCCAGGCCGATCACGGAGCGCGATCGCTACAGCCCCAAACGGATTTACTGCGATCGCTCATCGCCACGCTCACAGAGCTTGACCTTTTGCAGCCGTGGCAGGCACAGTCCTATATCTGGCAAAATCAGCAACTGACGGTCAGCCCTGACCAAACTCACTACGTGGCTCCCCAAGGCATTACCGCCGTGGCTAAATTCTTGGCTACGGGTCTGACCATTCACCGTCAATGCCGAGCCGTCTCGCTTTCGCCGATTGCCGCTGGCTGGCAAATCCAGGCCCAAGCCGGAGACGCGATCGCCTCTTTCTCAGCTCACACAGTCATCTTGGCAATCCCTGCGCCCCAGGCTCTAGATTTGCTCAAATCGCTCCCGCCAGAGGTATTAGATCAGCAGGGGATTGCCAGCCTCAGTCACATCACCTATCACCCCTGCTTCAGCGTCATGGCTGGCTACCCGGCGAGCCAATCAGATCGGTCTCAGTCTCTCTTTCCGGCGGGCTGGCAGATTGACTTTGTCGGCGACAGCGACTCTGAGCTGCTATGGCTAGGCTTAGAAAGCAGCAAGCGGTCTGGGGCAGACCGTCCTCTCGTCGTGGCACAGAGCGGGGCTGCGTTTGCTCAGGCACATTTAGAAACAACAGATCTCACCCAGGTAGGACAGACGCTATTGCAAGCCGCCGCCGCGAAGTTACTATGGCCCTGGCTAAGCCAACCCGATTGGCTACAGGTACAGCGCTGGCGCTATGCCTTCGTTGATCGCGGCAGTTCTGAACCTGTTTTGCAATTGGTCCAGACGCCTCAACTATTGAGCTGTGGGGATGGGTGGGCTAGCTCAGGAATCGCAGCAGCCCTGCAATCAGGCTTTGCCGCCGCTGCTAGGTTCAATCAGCAGAACCAACAGCGATCGCTTTTGTCAATGTCAGCTCTCTGTCAGCGTCTGCAGTAGCCAAACCAAGCCTTGTTTAGGTTCACTGACTTAATAAAAAAAAGAGGATCTAAATTTAATTTAGATCCTCTAGGTCTGTTGTTTGAGAGAGTTTGAGAATTTAGCGGAAAGAGTAGCCTTTCCCTAAAGGGACTGCAGCGATCCCTCGGCTGAATCCTCGCGCAGTTGGGCCGGAGCGCGAAAAGCTTCTTCTAAAGCAGTCACATCTTCTAAGTTGGTCTCCGCTTCTTCCTCCTGGATTACTGGCATCTCTTGCCAGCAGTCTGTACAAACCCAGTACAGCCCGCTATTACGCATGTGGCGCAGCAAAACATTTCCACAACAGGGACAGGTTCGCTTATTCATACACCTGATCTCCATAACTTAAGTTAAACTGATTTTCTTTAAATGAGGAACTGCTGAAACAGTTGCATAGCTTAGGGTTAGTCGCTGTTTTTCTAAAACCTTGCTGTAAGCAGCTTCGTATTTATCTACCATCTGGCCTGTGCTAAAGTGGCGCGCGACCAACTCCCGGCAGTTCCGACGATTCAGGCTGTCTATTGCTAATAGTGCTTCAGCCATCTCATCAAAACTGTTGCAAATGAACCCTGTTTTGCCAGAGACAATTACTTCCGAGACAAAACCTCGATTCATCGCAACTACGGGTGTCCCCATGGCCATTGACTCAATCACGCTCAGTCCAAAAGGCTGCTCCCAAGTTATCGGAAACAAGACAGCTACAGCCTCACTCAAAAGGGTGATCTTACTAACAGGGTCCACTTCACCCAGGTACTCTACAGCATACCCATCCAACCGGGGTGAGATGGCTTGTTCAAAGAAATTGCGATCTGCGGGGTCAATTTTTCCGGCCAGCTTGAGCAGCAGGCCAGCCTGCTGCGCGATCGCGATCGCCTGCTCAACGCCTGACTCTGGCGAGAAACGGCCCCAAAAGGCAAGATATGGCTGACTAGAGGCGATCGCTGTGTCAGGTTCAGAGAACTCATCTGACTGTTCTGATTCAATTGCCTCAGCTGCAGCCTTAAAGGGATAGCACTCTAAATCAATGCCGTTGTGAATGGTGCGGATATAGTTGAGGTCTGGAGCCGCTCGCCGCTGAGCATCGCTGACGCTGACAAAATTGTGGTGGCGGTAGCGACGGCAAAGCTCGACAAGTTCCGGCGTCAGGGGGCGATGTAGCGTATAGAGAGTAGGCACGCCCAAAGATTCGGTCAGCGCAAAAGGCGGCACCCAGTTATGGCAATGAATTAAATCAAACTGAGAGGCCAAATGGCGGAGGCGATCGCGCTGGATAGCCTCCGCCTCAGCGACACTTGCTGTTGCCCCTTGGCAAAGGGCTTGTGGCACGATGGCTTCCAGGTGAGCTAGGGTCTGAGACTCTATCGAAGCAAAGAGCGTTACCTGGTGACCTCGCCGCACCAGTTCATCAGTTAGTAAACCTATGGCTTTTTCAATCTCACTGGTGCCCTGAGCAGCAATCGGCTGCCAGAGAGGTGCGATTTGAGCAATCCGCATATGAGAACCTCCTAATCTTGAATAGCTGAAGCGGTAGAGAGGGGGTTGATGGTTAACTGCTGTCTTAAAAGCTTGAATGCATAAAGCGGCTTATTGGTAGCAATGCCTTTACCAATCTCAACAAAATGATCGAGATAACAGCATTTTTGTCTGGAAACTTCATAATAGCTTTATGAAAAGCTAAATTTGAGCAGTTTCAGTCATAAAAATGGGCCTATCTGGTTCCTTCTTAGGCGAGTACGCTCCTCAATTCAGGCTAGGCTGAGGAAATCACATGCCAAGCTACACAGTTTGATTTAGCTCAGTCTCTATATCAAAAATTCTGAAGATGATTTCTCAGGAATTACCGCGCTCTCAAACACCGCCGCCAATCAATTTATTCACCATGTTCCGGTTGGGCCTGTTTCAAATGGGGCTAGGCTTGCTGTCTTTGCTGACCCTAGGCATCCTCAACCAGGTGATGATCTCTGAGCTGAAAATTCCTGGAACCTTGGCAGCAGGCGCGATCGCCATGTATCAGTTTATTGCCCCGGCCAGAATTTGGTTTGGTCAGCTCTCCGATGCGCGGCCTATTGGCGGCCATCACCGGACGGGGTATATCTGGCTGGGGTTAATCCTACAGGCATTTTGCCTCTTTTTAGCCGTGCAGGTAGTGTGGCAGCTAGGGGCTAGCGCAGTGCTGGGCTGGAGCGCTCAAACCTACGGCTGGGTGGGACTTCTAGCTTTGATGTTTGCTTTATATGGTCTGTGTATTAGCGCCAGTTCAACCCCGTTTACCGCGCTGCTAGTAGATGTCTCTGATGAGGACAATCGCTCTAAGCTAGTGGGGATCGTTTGGGCCATGCTGATGGTGGGGATCGTTATCGGCGCAGTGGTGGGGCAGACCATGCTGGAGGGTATTGCCCCTGGCGAATTGCAGAGCGCCATTAACCGTCTTTTCATCATCTTTCCCATCGCGGTTTGCTGCCTGGGGATCGCGGCAACATTTGGCATTGAGCAAAAGTATTCTCGCTATACGTCTCGGTCTTCTCTGCGCGATCGCGAAGATCAAATTACTCTAAGACGCGCCCTGCAAATTCTCTTGGCTTCGCGCCAAACTGGAATCTTTTTCGGCTTTTTGCTGGTGATGACCATTAGTCTGTTTTTGCAACAGCCCGTCTTAGAGCCTTACGCCCGCGAAGTTTTTCGCATGAGTATTGGTGAAAGCGCTGGACTCAACCAGTTTTGGGGTTACGGCATTTTGGTGGGCATGGGGATCTCAGGCTTTTTGATTGTGCCGCGATTGGGTAAGCAGCGCACAGCCCAGATTGGCTGTCTGCTAACTTCTTTCTGCTTCGGGCTGGTAATTTTGTCAGGGCTAACTCAGGATCAGGTTTTGCTTAAAAGTGCCGTCATGCTGTTTGGCCTAGCCTCCGGCATCCTCACCAACGGGGCCGTCAGCCTCATGCTCGACCTGACAGCAGCCGAGACGGCGGGCACCTTTGTGGGCGCCTGGGGCTTAGCGCAGGCATTAGCCCAGGCCAGCGCTACCCTAATCGGCGGCGCGCTTTTAGATATTGGACGCCAGGTTTTCAGCCAAACTTTTCTGGCGTTTGCGCTGGTCTTTTTTTGTGAGCTCGTGGGAATGCTGCTGGCCTTTAGCCTGCTGAGTCAGGTGAACGTGCAGGAGTTTCGGATGCGATCGAGCAAGGCGATCGCCGCTGTTTTAGAAGGAGAGCTAGAGTAGGCGCGAGATGGGAGATTTTTGGCAGGGGATCGTTGAGTTTTCAGCAGCGACGACGGCAAAGGTAGGACAGCAGCTGTTAGCCGACTTTGGGCAAGCACAGGCTGTAGAAAAAGCCGATGGCAGCTTAGTCACGCAGTCTGATCGGTGGGCTGATGGGGCATTGAGAGAAGCGATCGCCCAGGCTTATCCTGAACACGGCGTCCTCAGTGAAGAAGTCGCCCACGTCTTTCCAGAAACAGACTGGTGCTGGATTATCGATCCAATTGATGGGACTACCAACTTCACTCGCGGCGTGCCGCTATGGGGCATCTCTCTAGGACTGCTCTACCAGGGCACACCCGTTTTTGGCTATGTCCATCTCCCCCCCCTACAGCAGTCTTTCCACGGTTTTTGGTACGGCGATTCAGGGTTAACCGGCCCAACAGGCGCATTTCTCAACCATCAACCCATTCAGGTAAGCAATGCGGAACCCGCTGGCAATCAATTTTTTAGTCTCTGCGCCCGCAGCACGGACGTACTGAAGCAGGCGTTTCCCTGCAAAATCCGCATGTTGGGCGTAGCCACCTACAATCTGCTCACGATTGCCGCGGGGATCAGCTTGGGCGGGGTGGAAGCAACGCCGAAAATTTGGGACATTGCAGCCGTTTGGGCAATTGTGCAGGCGGCAGGCGGCCAGTGGATAGCCTTAGAACCAGAGCCAATCTTCCCGCTACGGGCTGGGATCAACTACCGCGATCGCGCTTTTCCAACTTTAGTGACCAGTCGGTCAGAACTGGTCCCTGTCTTTCGGCCCTACGTAGAATTTTTGGGAAAACCTGCTATCCGCCCATAATCTGAGTGAGCGGCTTTCGATAAAGTCGTCATTAGCGTTTAGCATTACCCTGCAGCGAGATTTTTGTTAGGTCCAGAGACTCTAGCTAACTGGCGCCATCCTTTTTACTATAAGATGCAAGATCTCTAAGCTTGCCTGACTCAATTCTCTGAGCTGGAACCAACGATGACTCTCAATCCCGGTGATTATGCTCCAGGCTTCACTCTGCCTGATGCTGACGGCAACCTAATCAGCCTAGCTAACTTCTCAGGGCAGCGCGTCGTCCTGTATTTTTATCCGCGCGACAACACCTCTGGCTGTACCAAAGAAGCCTGTGGCTTTCGTGATGTTTATCCTCAGTACGAAGATCGCTCTGCCGTTGTCTTGGGAGTTAGCACAGATGATGCCAAGTCTCATACAAAATTTGCGACTAAGTACGGACTGCCCTTTCCGCTGCTGACCGATCAGGGCGGACAGGTGGCCAGCGCCTATGGCTGCTACGGTTTGAAAAAATTTATGGGCAACGAATATATGGGGATCAGCCGCAGCACCTTCATCATTGGCCCAGATGGTAGGATCGAAAAGATTTACCGCAAAGTCAAGCCAGAACCTCATGCGGCTGAGGTGCTTGAAGATTTAGCAGCTCTCTCTACATAAGCAAGCTTTTATGAGCCTGATTTGGCGTCCTGTTCGCGTTTTACTTGGCCTGATCTTAAGAAGACCCATTCTAGGAACGAGCGTGATTCCGGTGCTGCCAACGGGAGAGATTGTGTTGATTCGGCGCAGTGACAGCGGCTTGTGGGGACTGCCGGGTGGAATCGTGGACTGGGGCGAGGATGTGCTGACGGCGGCGCGGCGCGAACTAGCTGAGGAAACCGGGTTAGAGCTGTTGCGAGCGGGTCGTTTAGTCGGCATTTACTCCAAGCCGCAGCGCGATCCCCGCTTTCATTCGGTTTGTGTTGCCTTAGAAGCCCATGTCACCGGGCAGCCCACGGCGGCTGATCCAGCCGAAGTTTTAGAAGTAGCTGTCTTCAATCCGCAGCAGATACTGCTGCAGGAACTGTCTCATGATCATGCTGAGCAGCTACGAGATTATTTAGCAGGTAAAACTGTTTTGGCCTAGATAAGTAGTGGCGTGACACCCCTAAAATGGTGCAAATCATCAACAGACTGAAACCATTGAATCCGGTGCGTTACGCTGCGCTAACGGCACCCTACTTAATGCCCTATTTTAGCTGTGTCAGTGCCAAAGCCTAGAAATTACCGAATGACGGGGCGAGAGCGAAGCTTAACTTTGCTGGGCTGGATCAAAGTGGTCGCTTCCGAAAGGCGACGTTTACGTAGGACGTGATCGAACACGTTCATCTGATAAACCCACTCGTTGTCAAAGTCAACGCCTGTCAGCCAGCCGCTTCTAGGATGATAGGCTCCTGTATCAATATCAATCCAGCCTTGGCCTTGAGCTAACTGGCCGGGTTCTACCTGGGGTAGGGTAAAAGTAATGGTGTGCCCCGTAATGATGAGCTTATCTGCAAAGTAGGGATTAGCGCTGGTGTGGAAGGTGTCGCGAATCCAGCACAGCTCATGGTAGGTCTGCTGAGAAAGTGCCAGGTTTGGATTAACCCCGGCATGAACCAGCCAAAGATTTTCAAGATCAATAAACAGGGGCAGCGATCGAATCCACTGTACGTCCTCTAGCAGCCGATCAATACTGGCCCCGTAGCTAGATAAGGTACTGTGGCCGCCGCTATAGAGCCAGCCCTGCAGTGCCGGCACATGGGTTTTTCCTTTGGGAAAGGCATCTAGCAGCAGCTGTTCGTGATTACCTAGGACGCAGCCATCCGCATGATCTCGCACAAATTTAACCACCTGCGCGCTCTTTGGACCGCGATCGATCAAATCTCCAACAAAATAAAGCTGATCTATATCTTCTAACGCGATCGCATCTAGTAGCCTCATCAGCCCGTCGTAATGTCCGTGGACATCACCAATGAAAATGCGACGGGTGGAATTACTCATGAGATTACTCGTATCAACCAACGGAATTTTCTATAGATATGTTGCCCTCTACACAGTCTTTAAAGGTCAACTGTAATCACTATTATGCGTTGCAATCCCTCAGATCGTGACAAGTTTTGTCAATACGTAGGCTCAGTGGATTGAAGTTTTGATGTGCTTTTAGTGGTTTAAGTAGCTTGAGAGATAGCTAGCTGAGGAAGTTGCTCCAGGGTTGCCGTCAGCGGCGAGCCATCGGCAGTTTCAAGTACAAAGCCTGCGTCTTGAATCATCTCAAAGTCCCGCTGGGTGGCTTGTCCCGGCGTGGTTAAATAATCGCCAATGAAGATAGAGTTAGCGGCGTAGAGTCCTAACGGCTGCAGCGATCGCAGATGCACTTCCCGCCCCCCGGCGATGCGAATTTCCTGCGTGGGTAGCAGCAGGCGATAGAGGCAGAGAATTCGTAAACAGCGCCGGGGATTAAGCTGATTTTGCTCGGCCAGCGGCGTCCCAGCAATGGGGATCAAAAAATTGACGGGAACGCTGGTAACCTTGAGCGCTCGCAGGGACAACGCTAAATCAATTACGTCGTCGTCCGACTCGCCCAGACCTAAAATGCCGCCGGAACAGGTCGTGATGCCAGCAGACTGAACGGCTTTGAGCGTATCAACGCGATCGCTAAAGGTATGGGTGGTGCAGATATTACTATGAAACTTTTCTGACGTGTTGAGGTTGTGGTTAACCCGGTCAACGCCAGCCTCGGCTAGCTGCTGCGTCTGCGTTTCATCCAGTAAGCCCAGACAGGCACAGACTTTGAGATCGTACTGCGACTTGACTGTCCGTACCGCTGCCAGTACCCGCTGAAAAACTGATTCAGAAGGCGATCGCCCGGAAATCACAAAGCAAAAAGTCCCGGCTTTGAGCTGATCGGCCCGCGCCGCCGCCGCCAGGATTTTTTCCTGGGCCAGCAGGGGATACTTTTCAATCGCCGCTGCCGAGATTTTGGATTGGGAGCAATAGTGGCAGTCCTCCGGGCAAAGACCACTCTGAGCATTCAGCAAAAAGTGGAGCCGAACCCGATTTTGCCAGTAGTGATGGCGGACTCGATAGACAGCGGCTAGCTGCGCCAACAGCTCCGTATCGGGAGCCTGCAGGACAGATCGGGCCTGCTCTCGACTCAGAACTTCTCCCGCTAGAGATAAATCAGCTAGGCTATTCCAGTCGATGGGCGTTACGGAGTGAGTCATATTGAGAAGATAATCGCGCAGTGTGCGACAAATTATACAGGGAAAAGGCTACCGCGCCGAACGCTCAAACAGGCTCAACAGCAGCGCAGTCGCAATTAGTCCAGCGGCTACGCAGAAAGCCAGCGCGATTCCCAGCGGTAGCTCAACTGAGCGAAAGGCAATGAACTTTAAGGAAACCGGCGTACCGTTTTGGGCGGCGATCACCGCGATCGCGCTAATCCAGAGGGCCAAGATGAGGGCGGTGGCTAGCCTCAGCATGTCTTTATGCCTTTATAAAAGCGTCGGGCTTAATTAGATCCTATCAGGGTAGAGGGTGGCCTAGGGACGCGGGGCGATCGCGGCTGTCTATCTCGCGTCACCTCGACGTAAATATGCTCTAGCTTGACGGGCTGCCGCGCGACCGAATCAATCGGCAGATCCGCAAAGCAGTCTAGAATTGCTCGCAAATCTAACACCTCAGGCATCCAAAAAGCGAGATCTGAGCCATAGCGGCGGGGCTGGAAACCGTGCTGTTTCCCCCGCTGAATTGCCGCTGCCTCGTCTGAAGTTTCGAGAATGACAATTTCTTTGGCTGGAATGCGCTGGCGGAGCTGAGGCAGAGTACCTTCAGCTAATAGCTTTCCCTGCTTAAGAATGCCAATACGCTGACACAGCCGCTCTGCCTCTTCCAGTAGATGGGTCGTGAGCAAAAGGGTCATGCCTTGGCGCTGCAGAGTGCGAATCAGCTGCCACACCTCGTAACGAGCTTCAATATCGAGTCCGGTAGTTGGCTCGTCTAGAATCACTAGCTGGGGCTGATGCACTAGCGCTACGGCTAAACTCAGACGCCGCTGCATCCCGCCGCTCAGAGAGTCTACCGGACTGTGGGCGCGATCGCTGAGATTGACAGCCTGCAGACAGGCTCGTACCTGCTGGCGTTGGGCGGCTGGCGACAGGCCGTAAATGCGGGCAAAAAAGGCTAAATTCTCAGCACAGGTGAGGCTGCGATAGAGTAAGTTTTCCTGCGGCACTACCCCAATCAGGCCCTTGGTCCTGGCAGAAATGGGTTGGCCTTGGAGAGAAATTTTACCCGCATCGGCTTGTAACAGACCGCAAATCAGGTTGATCGTAGTAGTCTTGCCCGCACCGTTGGGACCCAAAAGGCCATAAATCTCTCCGGCGGCAATCTGAAGGTTGAGCGTTTGCAGCAGCGGGCGATCGCCGTAAGCCTTACACAGCCCTTCAATCTGCAGCATAGAACTCCTTATTACAGGCAAGCATCAAGCCAAAACGGGAAAGCTTAAAGTAGCTTAGCCTAGAAGTGCCCTACTAAAAAACGTGCAGTTTCTAAGATAGAGAAAAAGCCTGTAGCCTTTGCCGATGAGAATCTCAAGCCTACAGACCCTATTGCCCTCTTGGTGGAGTTAGTGATGACAAACGAGCGCGAGTCCGTTCTGATCGCCAATGATGCTTTCTATCGTGCTTTTGAAAAGAAAAACCTAGAAGCGATGGAAGCGGTCTGGTCGCAGGGAATTGGAAGCCTTTGTATTCATCCTGGCCGTGATGCTCTCAAGGGGTGGATGAGTATCCGCGACACTTGGGAGCAAATCTTCAAACATACTCACTACATTGAAGTTGATACCGAGATCATTTCTGTGGAAGTTAGCGGTGACTTTGCCTACGTGGTGCTGATTGAAAATGTCCTGCAAATTAGTAGCGGTCGCCGGATTGAGGCCCAGTCAATGGCGACTAATATTTTTGAGCGCATGGCCGATCGCTGGTACATGGTGCATCACCACGGCAGCCCGCTGGTCAAATAAACCGCTTTAATACTCAATTCCTGCCTGCGCCTTTACCCCCTGCTCCTTAAAAGGATGCTTCACCAGGGTCATCTCAGTCACCAGATCGGCGCGCTCGATCAGCTCTGGGGGCGCTCCCCGCCCGGTCAGGATTACGTGTGAGCCAGCGGGCTTTTGCTCTAGTCCCGCTAAGACCTGTTCGACGCTGAGATAGCCCAGCTTCAGCGCAATATTGACTTCATCTAGCAGGACGGTTGTATAGTCAGGATTTTGGATGTAGGACAGCGCTTTTTCCCAAGCGGCCTGGGCTAGCTGCGTATCGCGATCGCGATCTTGAGTTTCCCAGGTAAATCCCTCACCCATCGCGTGAAAGTCAAGCTGCTCAGACCACTGACCTAAGACAGCCTTTTCCGCCGGTTCCCAGCCACCTTTAATAAATTGAACAATAGCGACTTTGAAGCCATGCCCCAGCGATCGCAGCACTATCCCTAAAGCCGCCGTCGTCTTGCCTTTGCCATTACCCGTATGGACAATAATCAAGCCCTTTTGCTGGCTGCGTTCTGCTAGGCGCTGATCCTGCACCTCTTTGCGGCGCTGCATTTTACGCCTGTACTGATCGGCGCTAAGGCCGCTTTGGCTCGCTTCCTGGTCTAACGTCTCGGCGGTTTGATCAAGCTGGGCCGAATTGGGATTGGTTTCAGCAGCAGGCATACGGGTTCAAGGATAGGGGCAGTTCATAAATCCTACCCCAGCCACCGCCATCCAGTGCTACAATCCAAAAGAATGAGGGCATGTAGCTCAGTAGGATAGAGCATCAGATTCCGGTTCTGAGGGTCGGGGGTTCGAATCCCTCCATGCTCGTTAAGTCAGTTAAAGTTCTTAGTTTGCGGCGATCGCAGCCTTTTCCGTCTGCGCGGGCAGATGTTCCCGGTAGTCGGGATCCGTCCAGCAGCGGGGCAGCACTTCCTCAGAAGGAAACTGTAGATCAGCTTTGGCAAACGACTCAGGTTCTTGCAGTTCCTCTCCAGCATGGAAACGACCCGTTACCTGAGTGCGGCAGGGATCCCAAAGATCCGGCAGCGTCAAAACTTCAACTAGATTACCTGTATGCGAATGCTTAAGAAACATAGCCATTCTCCCTCGGCAAAGTTACGGTGCGGAGATAGCTTCAGTCTAGTTTTTAGCTGCTGAGACAATAAAAGTTGGGCATATTCTTAGCATTTTTGGGCATTTTTAGGAGCGCCGAGCTGCTTAGGAATTATGGCGTCGCCATTTAGTATCTAGCAGCGTTTTGCTGAGAACCCGCAGCGGATCGGCGGTTTCCCAGGTGAATAGCGCAAAATCAATGGGGCCGTAATAGCGCTCGGCCTGCTCCGCCAAGTTGACTAAAAAGGGATCATGCAGGTTAATGCGCTCCTGCAGGCGAATCGCTAATAGGGGCAGCCCTCCCTGCCCTTCAGCTGGAATAATGCTCCACTCGCAGCGATCTAACATAGACTGCACAGAGCGGTCTAACGAGGCTTTAAACTGTCTCAGGCGAGCAGACTTACGATAAAGCTCTCGAACTAAAGCAGAATCAGATGGTTGCATAAGGATTGTTCTTAAGAAAAGCGCCAACCTTTCTTACAATGCCGATGTTTCCTAGAGTTTAGCTTTGATATTTGGACTGAGAGGTAAAAATTTTCTGTGGATATTCCCCAAGAGTATATTAAGCTCGACCAGTTCCTAAAACTGCAGCAAATTGTGCAGTCCGGCGGTGAGGCCAAGCTGCTAATTCGCAGCGGTGAAATTAGCGTCAACGGCGAGCCAGAACTGCGGCGGGGGCGTAAGCTCTATCCTGGCGATCGCGTTACCTTCGACGACGAGACTTTTGTGGTAGAAACCGTGGATCTGTCGGTCTAGACTGCGAAAAACCTAGATAGTTATGGCCCAAAGGGTTCAAGAAAAGCCGCAAAAATGGCAATAAGTCTTTACAATTCAAGAATCACGGCATTTTAGGAAAACTATGGCAACCAACGTCGAGATTTATACCTGGAGCACCTGCCCTTTCTGCATCCGAGCTAAAGCTCTGCTCGATCGCAAAGGGGTAGACTACACCGAATACTGCATTGACGGTGATGAAGCCGCCCGCCATGAAATGGCCGAGCGGGCCAATGGTCGCCGCTCCCTACCGCAAATTTTCATCAACGACAAACATATTGGTGGCTGTGATGATTTGCATACTCTCGATCGCCAAGGCAAGCTAGATCCGCTGCTGCAGGCCTCCGTTTAGAAACTGACTTTTTGTTAAGGACATAGACAAATTCAGCAGCCCGTAAGCGGTTTTAACCAGGCCGTCGATTGATTTTCCATGAGCGTCTTACAAAAACAAATTCAGCTTTCCACCACTGGGCATGGCGACATGCACGATATCACCCGTCAGGTAAGTCAAATCGTGGCCCAGTCTGGGATAGCGCAGGGTCTTGTCAATGTATTCAATATTGGCAGTACGGCCACAATTGGCACAATTGAGTTTGAGCCAGGTCTACAAAAAGATTTGCCCGATCTCCTAAATCGGCTGATTCCGCCCAGTCAGGAGTATGGTCATGAGCAGACCTGGCACGATGGCAACGGCCATTCCCACCTGCAAGCGACCTGGATGGGGCCTTCGCTAACCGTTCCTGTTCAAGCAGGAAAGCTAGTCCTAGGCACCTGGCAGCAAATCTTCCATTTAGAGTGCGATATTAAGCCGCGCCAGCGAACGCTGCAGGTAACGCTCTATGGTGAGTAGCGAGCTATCTCATGGGGTTTAGATAGCTCGCAAAGGGGCGATCGCCTGCCCTAGTGAGCCGAGACGCGCACGGCTTTCTCCGCTGAAGCCTGATAGTGGCCGTTTTGACTGTTGTTGGTGTGACCATTTTCACGCCGTGGCTGCAGTAGACCGTAGCCGCCATGATTGCGTTCATAGATCACGTTGATTTCGTCAGTTTCAACATTGTGGAACATATAGAAATCATGATCGACCAGTTCTAGCTGTTCTAAAGCAGTTTCTACCGTCATGGGCGGCATGGCAAAATACTTAGAGCGAACCACCTCATTGGGGAGCTGAGGCATCCGATTGTGGAGTACTTCAGATACGTCTGTGGTGGCATCGTCAGTTCTTGACACCAGCACATCATTAGGCTTCACGGGCAAATGGCTCTTGCCCTGTCTTTTTTCCTTATATTTGCGTAGCTGGCGCGTAATTTTGTTGGCAACTAGGTCAATGCTGGCATAGAGATTTTCACTGCTCTCTTCAGCCCTAACAACTGCACCATTGACATAGATTGTCACCTCAGCAGATTGGCGAGGATTTATCCGAGGGTTGCGGGCCACTGATAAATGCACGTCAACCTCATTTGTCAGCGATTGAAAATGATTGACGGCTTTCTCGATTTTTTGCTGAACGTATTCACGGATAGCATCGGTGACCTCAATATTCTTGCCCTGGATAACAAGTTTCATAAACAAGCCTCCCTATTCATTCGGCTTATGTTTTCACCCTAGCACCTTGTATTTTGGACAACAGTCTCCTTTAAGATCCTTTGCATGGCGTGACGATTCTTGACTTGTGAAAGCGATAAATTGGCTACAAATTAAGCGATTTCCCGCTTCCCTTTCTATCGTTTGTCAGAGTAAATAGGGATATCTGGCTTTTGATGAATTTATCAAATCAGGTTTATAAACGCTCTTGCGAGCTGTATTCCCTGGGACTAGTCCCCTACCAGACTGCCCGGTTCTGGCAGCAGCAGCTAGTGGCGCAGCGCCGACAGGATACGACCCTAGCAGATGCTTTTCTGCTAGCAGAACATCCGCCGGTCTATACGCTGGGTCGAGGAGCTACCTCAAGTTTTCTGAAGTTTGATCCGGCGATCGCTCCCTATGAGGTTCACCGCACTGAACGGGGCGGAGAAGTGACCTACCATTGTCCGGGGCAGCTTGTAGGCTATCCCATTCTCAATCTGCGCTACTATCAGCAGGATTTGCACTGGTATCTACGACAGCTAGAAGAACTCGTGATCCGCGTCATTGCCCGCTACGGACTGGTAGGCGATCGCATTGCCGGGCTGACAGGTGTTTGGGTGGAGGGCCGCAAAGTGGCGGCTATTGGCATCAAGGTAAGCCGCTGGATTACCATGCATGGCTTTGCTTTGAACGTGAACCCGGATCTGAGCGGCTTTCAGCGCATTGTGCCCTGTGGGATCAGCGATCGCCCGGTAGGTAGTCTCTCAGAGTTCTTGCCTCAGATTCAGATTGGCCAGGTACAGCAGGACGTTGCTGATGTTTTCAGCGCCCTATTTCGGGTTGACCTCCGGCCTCGATCCAACCGCCAGCTTTTCACCCTAGTGACCCCAGATAACTAAGCTTTCCTAAAACGGGGCAAACCGATACTATGAGGCGAGATCACGCAGTAAGTTACCGATAATGCCCAGAAGCGCTACAGGCTGGTTTACTTTAGATGTTATTTGGAAGACATGGCGACGCTTTCGCTACGACTGTCGGGCCATCCCGGCTAAAGCCTGGACTGTTTGGTGGCAGACGATCTTAGCTGGCTTGGGCATTGCGGCTTTAGTGAGCTATGGCATCACTCGGTTTGCACAGGCCGCTAGCAATTCTTGGCTGCAACCTTGGGATGAGCGAATGCTGACGGTTTTGACCAACCGCCTGCCGCTGACTTTTGCCCGCAGTATTACCTGGGAGTCACCGGGTAACCTGCTAATTATGCTGCCGCTGATGATTGCCTTTATTTCAATCGCCGTCTGGCGATCGCGTCCCCTGATTGCTGTTAGCGCTGCTGCCGCCTATGTCCTACAGTTTGCTTTAGTCTGGATTGGCTGGGGTCTGTGGAATCGCGGTCGGCCCACTTTAATTGCTGGCGGTATTGCCTCGCCCAGCCTACACTCGTTTCCCTCAGGGCACACCACTATTGTTTTTGCCGTCTATGGCTTCATGGCCTATCTGCTGTTACGAGCAGCTCGCAACTGGCTAGAGCGCCTGATCTTTTTAGTGACTTTCTTAGCCTGGGCCACACTGGTCAGCAGCGCCCGCCTGGAGCTAGGTGCTCACTGGCCCAGCGATATCGTAGCTGGATTTGTCATAGGCCTACTGTGGCTAATTGTGATTGTCGTCGCGTTGAACCGGGCCGAGCAGTACACCTAAGATAGCGGTGAGCTATACCTACTCGCCAACTGGCTCCTCTAAAATCCGTACGCCCACGACGCTGGTATAAAAGTCGTAAAGCTCACCTTCTAGCTCAATCTGGGTGCCAATTTTGACCTTGTTATTGCCTAAGACCGGACCGCTCTCGGTGATCTGTGCATCGCCAACTAAGGTAATGAGCATGTCAATGGTGTAGTTCAGCTCTGGGCGCGGATCGGGAAAGGCTTCAACTGTACCATCGGGCTGCGGAACGGCTGTGCTTCGCGGTAGGCGCTCTATGTCTTTAATGGCAACTTCACCATAGGGCTGATTGCGAATAATAATACTAGTCTTTTCAGCCGTTGATAGGGTTTCAAACAGCTCGTCTGGGTTAGAGGCCGTTAGCCCGCGCACCATGACATCCACCTCTACCGGCTTCGTCTCAACTCCCACCTGAGCCACCGAGCCAGAGGTTCCCGGAAAGAAGAAAATGCCTACAATCACCATCAGGATGATTAAGGCAGCCCCAATATCCAGCAGACTGACCTTGCCAAACAAGCGGCCCTTAGAATCCAAGATAGCCATAGTAAACACGCTCCACCCGGTTTATCCGGGAAAGATAAAATCAGTGTCGAAGAAAATATGTAGCAGTTAGTATTTAAGCACAGGGATTCGCAACTTAACCTAGCAAACCCGCGTCAAGATCTACAGCGGGTATTATTTGAAACACTCGCCCGTCAACTTTTGTCACCGACGCTGCCAAGAATCATGCAACGGACTTTTCTAGCTCAAGTAAAAAAACGTATTGGTCGCCGCTGGCTCTACGGTCTGATGGCAACAGTCATGGCCTGTACTGCCACACTTGCAACGCCACAAGCAAGTCAGGCAGGCTGGCTGGATTTAATCTTCAACGGAATTCAGTATATTCAGCTGGCCAATATGTCTGACCGCCAAGAGGTCACAATTGGTCGCCAGATTGATTCTCAGCTTAAGCGTCAAGGCTTGCGGGTTTACTCAGATGATTCAGCCGTTGATAACTACATTGATGCAATTGGCGCTAGCCTCGTGCCCCACAGCGATCGCCCCGATCTACCCTATAACTTCCAGGTCGTTCGAGATGAGGGCGTCAATGCTTTCGCTACCCTGGGCGGTCAGGTGTACATTCAAGAAGGGCTGATCCGGGAGGCGGCTAACGAAGCCGAACTGGTAGGGGTGATGGCCCATGAAATTGGTCATATTACCGGGCGACATTCCATTGAGCAGATGAAGCAGGTGGCTATTCAGCGGGGAATTTTGGGGGCGCTCGGAGCCAATCAAGATTTGCTGGTCAATATCGGTGTGGAGCTAGCCCTGAATCGACCTAACAGCCGTTCCGCCGAGCGAGATGCCGATCGCCGTGGCTTTGACATGATGGGTCAAGCGGGCTACGACCAGCGGGGTATCCGTGACTTTATGCAAAAGCTAACTGAGGGCGGTTCACCACCGGAGTTTCTCAGCACACACCCCAACCCTTCCAACCGGGTAGAGTACCTGAATGAGTGGCTGAACGAGGAAGCCGTTCCTACGGCAACGGCGGGCATGAACAATGCTGCTTATCAGGCTCAGGTAAATCAGTTTCTCTAAGTAGCTTTCTGAAGCGGTAGGGTGAGGATGGCGCGTTTTAATGGCGATCGCGCGTCTGAACCTGAAACTATCGCTGTTCCAGCATGTAGCTGCGATAGGCTTGGATCCCCCAGAAAGCGAGATTTTCGCTAATAAGCAGTCGCTCTAATAAATCGGATTTGCTGGCCTTCAGGGCAACAGCTAACAGAGGACTGTCGCCGCCAGTCAGGACGGCTTGACCACTGGGATATCGCTGCCACCAGTCGGCTAGATAGTCTCTTATGCCAGCTAGCTGAGTATAAAATACGCCGCTGCGCATGGCTTCAGCGGTATCAAACGCCCAGCGCTGTGGCGGAATCATCTCCCAGCGATCGATATTAGGTAAGGCAGCAGTTCCAGTCGCCAGAGACTGCATTTGCAGCTTTAAACCTGGCAGAATAGCCCCACCTAAAAACTTGTGCTGATCACCAGCGGAAAAAGTGAGCGCCGTTCCCGCATCGACCACCAAAGCTGGCCAGCCATACTGCTTACCTGCGCCGATCAAAGACAAAATGCGATCGATGCCTAGGGTGGCGTATACGTTTTTTAGCCAAAGGCGATCGCGCTCTACCAGCCGTAAACCTCCATAGCCCTGCCACAGAGCCAGCTGGGAAGGAACAACAGAAGCCAGCCAAAGCCGAATAGGACGAACTGTCTGCGGCTCTAAATCAGGGACAGGCGCGAACGTGATCTGACGCCAGGCGGCGGAGTTGAAGCGATTGTGGATTAACGTTGCCACGTCATGGGCATTGAGATGCCGTGTATGCCAGGTGGCCTGTAAATCTTCTCTGGCAAATACGGCCCAGTGCAGGCGCGTATTACCGATTATTAGCGCTAACCAAGCACTAGAATTAGCCATGCGGCATGCCTTTTCCTCATCGGCATAAATCTACCAGTTTTGGCATTGATGCCAGCATAGCACCCTCAAAAAAGCTTAGGTTCAGTCAGTGCTGACTGAACCTAAATAAAAATTGACAAAACTCTAAAGACAGTCTTTCGTTAGCTTTACTACAAAAATCAGAGATGACAAATAATGCAATTAGCTTTCAAAACTACACTTTTGCTTAGGTAACGTAGCTCAAATGGCTGAATATTGACCTTCTAAACTAATAGAAACATCCTGTTTTTGTTACGATAAGCAAACTAAATTATTTTAGAGATTTCTGCAGTCATCAAGTCAAAAATGACGCTATATCTAGACTGCTTGATTTATTTAGTTGTTTTGCTTACTGATCAAAGTAACATGGCAGTCCGGCGATTTAAATTGTTATTTACTGAAGTTTACGTGGTTTGATAGTTCTTGCTGATTGAGCGGACAAATTTGCAAAGGCCGAAATCATCCTGAAAAAACCAGTTATTAACCACACTGCTGTTTTCGTCGCCGCATTCGCTGCTGAAGTTCAGCCGTCATTCCGACGCTAGCTTTCTGGTAGAGGCGATCAAATTCCCGCTGAAAGTGAGCTGCGACCTGAGCGTTGCGAATCACCAGTAAATTTTCGTCATTGGTTTGATTAGCAGCCTTACTCCAGTTCTGAGAACCAATAATCACGGTGTGACGATCGAGTACGGCAAATTTGTGATGCAGTTTGTCACCCGGCGGCAAGGCAGGAGTGCCCACTGTTAAAATCGGCGATCGCCACAGCTTATTATTGGCCTCATAGCGACAGCGGTGATCGGGGATAGCCACGCCTAGCATATCGAGTCCTTCGCTATAGCTGCGGTACAAAAATTCTGCATCAATCAGCGATCGCACCTGTATTCCGGCCTCTGACTTTTGGGCTAGCTGATCGACAATACCCTGATCGGAGAATACAAACAGCGCTAGATCTGCGGTTTGAGCCGCACTGGCTAAAGTCTTGCTGATCAGGCCGTTGACGCTGGCAGGCCAGCCCTGACTAGCAGAGGTTGGCGAAAACTGTACCGTCACGGCAGAGCCAGGCAGTGTCACTTGCCGCGCCGCGCGATAGGGCTTCTGCAGACCAAACAAACTGTCTGTCTGGCCTTGAGGGCCATCGCCCCACATTAGCTCAAATTCTTGGGTAAACTGCTGGGCCAGTTCTGGACTTTGAAGGCGCAGGAGGGCATTGGCATTGCCCCGGGTTTCGGGTGCCACCATATCGCCGTGGATACCGCTAATTGTCCAGTTAGCCGAGCCAGTCAGGACGATGCGATTGTCAATAACGGCAAACTTATGATGCATCAAACCGCTGCCTTTGGAGCCGTCTGCCGTATCGTCCAAAACAGGAATAGCCGCCGCTTGTAAGATAGTGTAGGCATCGCGAGCGGCAATTTCAGCCGGGGCTATGCGGCCATTGCCATCGACATCAATCAGGGCAATCGAGGCTGCTACTTTTTGGCGATCGCGTTCGGCGAGTCCGGCAAGATTTTTAGCGTAGAAAGGGCGACTATACTTGTTTTCTAGAATCACCCGTACCCGTACGCCTGCCTGAGCGCGATCGCGTAGGGTCTGAGCAATCTCTGGTAAGTTCAGCTCATGCACCGCCACGTCAATGGAGCTTTGGGCCTGGGCTAATGTCTCAATGATTTCTTGCTCTAAGTTGTCGCCCTGGCGCTTGATCTGGCGGTAGGGATCGGTGTAAACATTCGCTTGCGAGTGATTGAAATAAACCTGGATGTAGGGATCCTGCTGCAGGGGGGATAGCTGCGGCGAAACTGCTGAGCTAGAATACCAGCTATTTAATCCTAAAAATATTAAGCAGCCTATGCCAAAGAAAAGTCCCCATCGCAGTTTAGAGAGATTTCGGCGACGCACCATTGACTCAAAGGAAAAACACCTTTTTTAGTCAGCCCAAGGGAAACTTGCGGCTAACGTAAATCGAGCGCGGTGAAATTGCGTGGCGATCGCCCGGTAGCGCTAGCGGCACCTGTGGCAGCCATTTTGTCGGCGCAAAAAGTTAAACTATCGGTCTTGTTTCAGCATAGGCATTAGCTCCCATGAATATCTCTCGCACAGTCAATTCCTGGTTGACTCATCGCTGGGTGACGCCTGCCTACAGCGGCTGGGTTCTACTGGGGCTGACTGTTTTCTTCTTTGGCGCTGCTACCAACACGTTAGCGGGTTGGCTTTATGTCATCAGCGGGGTCATGCTGGCGCTGCTGGCGATCGCGGCTGTTTTACCGCCTCGGCTCCTGCGGGGACTGCGGGTTGAACGTTTACCTGTGCGTCCAGTCAGCGCCGGGAATCGGCTCAGGCTAGACGTACGGCTGCACAATGCCACCGCTCAGACCAAGGGGATGCTGCAAATTTGCGATCTGATTCCTCCGGCGTTAGGCGGTATGCAAACCCAAGCGATCGCTCAGCTCAAATCCGGCAATACCTATCACTGGCAGCTTGAGTGTCTTGCCAAAAGCCGAGGCCTTTACCACTGGCAAACCGTTCAGCTCCGCACAGCCGCGCCCTTCGGTTTGTTTTGGTGCCACCGCGATCGCCCAGCCAAAGTCACTGCTATTGTCTATCCAACCGTATTGCCGCTGTCTCAGTGTCCACTGCTTGACCAGCCACTGGGGCAGGCTCAAACTCAGCGCTGGCTGGGCGATCGCCACTATCAAAGCGCTACTGAAGGCGTTACCCGTTCCTTACGGCCCTATCGCTGGGGCGATCCTACCCGGTTAATTCACTGGCGCACCAGTGCCCGCTATGGCGACTTGCGGGTACGGGAACTGGAGCACTTTAGTCAGGCCCAGACTCTTACCCTTTGCCTAGACAGCGCCACTATCTGGCAACATGACAATTTTGAACAGGCCGTTATAGCTGCGGCTTCACTCTACTGCTACGGCTTACAGCGAGGCATCACCGTTGCCGTTTGGACGGCTCAGACAGGTTCGCTCCGTGAAAAAAACGCCGTTTTGAGGACCCTAGCTGCCGTAAAGATGGCTGAACCAATTAGCCGCGCTCTTCCCTCAGGCCAGCTTATTTGGCTCAGCGAAACGCCCAATTCTCGCATATCGACCGCTAACAGCTATTGGATTCGCTGGCAAAATGCGGCTGTCCAGCGGATTACTCAAGCCAAAAGTCATCCACCTTATTTACAAATTGATGCCGCTTTGCCGCTGGCCCCGCAGCTGCAGGCACTGGCTAATATATCGAGTAGGCCCGGAAGTTAGCACCGGCACCCAGGCAAACAGAAAAGGGGTGTGCGGATTAACCGCACACCCACTCCTACTCCAGCTACAGCACAACTTTTTGACTAGGCAATTTGGTGCATTTCATCTTCTAGCTGCCGCACTAGAACTTCATTTCCCTTAGCGCGGGCAACCTCTAGCCGATGCATTAGGCTGCGACGAATATTTTCCTGGTGCATGTGAGCCGATTCTCTCAGCAGTTCGCGGCGAGCATCCGCCATCGAATTGGTGCGCTGTGAAAAGCCAGCTAGCTTGGCGAAAATAGATTCGGTTGGGGCTGCAGCCGGTTCTACCTGTCCTTTAGAATTGGTCTGATAGGCCACGCCTCTGTAGCTAAGCGTTGCCACTGGCTGCGGGATAGGAACGTGCCGGACGTAGCTGTATTGCAAAGGCCGTCCGCGATACTGACAGAGCAGCTCGCTTTCGGTCACTTCCAAAGCAGGAGGATTGTAATCGTATTCAACGCCGCGATAACACAGTTTCATATAGTTTGTCTCCAGAGATGTTAGCTCTCAACTTGTAAAAATTGAGCCGCGTTCCTTCGGGCTAACTCCCTACTTCCGTCTTTACCTTAAGTCTTGCCACAAAGACAAGGCTTAGAAAGATGAACGATTTTCTATTTCTGTATTCAATTATACTATTTACCGCTATTGTCAACAACTCATGAGGTATTTACTTAATAGTCCTCAAAGCCCTGTGTCATGGCGGCTTCACGATTTGGAAACGTTTAGAACACAGGATTTTTATATAAAAATTTATTCCCATAGTTTCAGCGCTTTGACCTCTGTTCCATAAGCTGCCGCGCTGAATCAAACGGTCAAACCGGGCTAGCTGGCTTAAATTGAGGGCAAATGACCCGATTTGAGACCAAAAGGAATAGCCTGCTCGCAGCGATCGCCCAACGATATCGTTTATCCTGAGAAGGTACGGTTTACGTAACTTAATTTTTTAGCTGATTAGCTGACAGCTTCATGAACTGCATTATTCACCGCCGTGCTCAGTTTTCAGCCAGCCATCGGTACTGGTTGCCTGAGCTGAGCGAAGCGGAAAACCGAAAACGCTTTGGCCCATGTGCTCAAGCGCCCGGACACGGTCATAATTATGTCCTGTATGTCTCTATGGCCGGAGAGCTAGACAAGTATGGCATGGTGCTTAATCTATCGGACGTCAAGCAGACGATTAAGCGAGAAGTCACCAGCCAGCTTGACTTTGCCTACCTCAATGACGCTTGGCCCGAATTTCAAGCAGCTTTACCGACGACGGAGAACATAGCTCGCGCCATTTGGCACCGCCTAGCGCCTCATTTACCCATTACGAATATTCAAATACTTGAAAACCCAGAACTCTGGGCTGACTACCAGGGAAACGACATGGAAACCCATCTGACAATCAGTACCCACTTCAGCGCCGCCCATCGCTTAGCACATCCCAAGCTCAGCTATGAGGAAAACTGCGAAATCTATGGCAAGTGCGCTCGCCCCCACGGTCACGGGCATAACTACCATCTAGAAGTCACTGTTCAGGGTGAAATTGATCCCCGTACGGGTATGATTGCTGATTTAGCTGAGCTACAGGCCATCATTGATGACTTTGTAGTTGAACCTTTTGACCACACTTTCCTCAACAAAGACATTCCCTACTTCATGGAAGTCGTGCCTACAGCTGAGAATATCGCCGTGCATATTCGCAATCTGCTGCAGGCACCCCTGCGGGAAACGGGAGTCGAGCTATACAAAGTAAAGCTGATCGAGAGTCCGAATAACTCGGCAGAAGTTTACTGCAGCGGGCCTAAAGATCTAGCGGCTAGTCAGGCGCAGAGCCAGCCAGAGCTAACTGCTGTCTAAAACCTACGTTTACTCACGTTTAACTGCGCCTACTGACTCAGTACAGATCTAACATAGATCTATCTACAGAGAATCATTTGGAGGCCGTGACGACACGCTTGCGTAGAGACTCAGCTCTGCGTTTAGCGGTTTGATTTTTGGGTTCATGCTCAAGCGCGGCTTCGTAAGCTTCTAGCGCCTGAGTTGTAAGCTGCTTTTGCTCGTAGCTATGGCCTAGATTGTTCAGGGCTGTGACGTAGTTAGGGGCTATCTTGAGAGCATCTTTGTAATTACGGATGGCCAAGTCGTATTGCTCTTGAGCAAAATAGGTAAAGCCCAGAGCGTTATAGACAATGGCGGCGTTTTCGGTTTCTTCCTCAGAAAGATTTTTAAGGGCCTGTTGTAAATAAAGAGCAGCCTGCGTATAGAGCTTTTTATCCAACAGGAGGCTGCCGAGTTCGTAATATTCCTGGGCTGTTCCCTTCTCTTTAGTGAGCTTATTTTGTAACCGCGACAGCGTCGTTTCGATACGGCGAGTTCTCAGCACCTGACGCAGGACAAAAAAGGCGGCTACTGCCAGTAGTACCAGCAGCACCGATAGATAAATGATTAAAAAATTGCTGTTCTCCATGCCAGCCATATTTTCGTTAGCCGTTTTTATGATCTGCAACTATCTTGACACGGGATTGCGCTCCCCATCAGTCTGACAGCTTTAAACAAGCTGAATCCTCGACCAAAACCGTACGGGGCAGTGCCCAGTAATCAGCCCTCTCATCTAGCCAGTCTTCGCGGCACCAGCGATAGAGGGCCGTGTTTACCAATCGCCGCAGTTGATCAAACTGGGTTCCCTTCGGCATAACCACGGCTAGCGGTTCAGCCGAAATCGCTCCCGGCAGCAGACGATATTCCGGCTGTTCTTGCACCCAACCGGCCAAAACTGAAATATCTCCGGCAAAGGCAACGGCCTGCTCTTGCTGTAAAAGTTGGCGGGCCTGCTGATAGGAGGTCGCGGGGACAAGCGGGCTGGTCGGCAAGATGTAGCGTAGCGCGCTGATAGCGCTAGAGCCGTCGAGTACCGCGATCGCTCGGCGCTGCAGGTCATCAAGCGCCAAAATGTCAGAGCGACGAGTGACAAAACCCGTGCCGTCAAAGTAGTAAGGAAAGCTAAAGCTGACGACGCGCGATCGCGCCTCAGTCACCGTTACGGCAGCGATCGCAATGTCTACGCGGTCTTCTAGGACAGCGGGCAAGCGCTCCAGGTTAGGCAGTGGCTGTAAGACGAGGGCGTCGGGATCATCAAAAATCTCTGCGGCTAGGCGACGAGCAATGTCAATCTCAAAACCAACCAGTTCCCCAGTGGCATCTCGAAACCCTAGAGGCTGACGGTTATCTTTTACGCCCACGATTAAATGACCGCGCGCCTCAATTTCTGAGAGCTCAGCGGCAAAAGCGGGAGCACCCATGAGTACTCCCGCCACAATACCAAAGCTAAAAGCTGTCCTGAACATATTCAAGACCTACTAGTCCGGCACAGGCAGTTGAAATGAGGTTGAAGCCGAAAACGCTCTAGGCTAGTTTTTCCGATTCAACCAAACGGCTCGACTTATGACTTAGTCGCGAGTTCAACTACTTGGCTAAAGCTGCTGGGATCTAAAACCGCCATTTGCGCTAGCATCTTGCGGTTGAGCTGAATGTCTGCCTGCTTCAGCTTGCCAATGAGCTGGCTATAGCTGATGCCGTTTTGACGGGCAGCTGCGTTGATGCGGGTGATCCATAGGCGACGAAAATCGCGCTTGCGGTTGCGGCGATCGCGATAGGCATACCGCAGCGCCTTCATCACCTGCTGGTTAGCCGTGCGGAACAGCTTAGAATGAGAGCCTCGAAAGCCCTTGGCTAGCTTTAATACTTTTTTGCGGCGTTTGCGAGCGACATTGCCGCGCTTAACACGTGCCATTTACTTTAGTTTCCTCAACAGCTTCGACTTTGACTGAGTTGACCCGTTCTCCATAATCTTGAGGGAGAAGCCGACACCGGCAGACTCCTTTTATGAGAGCTGGTTACGATTGGAGCTTAAGGCCCCAAAATCTGCTACGCCCTATACGCCCTATAGATAAGGCAGCATGGCTTCAACATTTTCCACATCCGCCTCATGCACAACGGTTTTCTGAGACAGACGACTTTTACGAGCTGTTGACTTGTGCTCTAGCAAGTGGTTTTTGAAGGCTTTGCGGCGCATGATCTTACCGCTGCCGCTGCGGCGAAAGCGCTTGGCCGCTGCTCGGCGAGTTTTTAGCTTTGGCATGATCTTCTAAAATTAGACACAGTCTTAAATCATACTACTCGTAGACAGATCTGTACAACTCTCCGACAAAAGCGATTGTCGCTGGTTGAGAAAAAAAGACGTTTTTTAGGCTGAGGTGATGGCGAGCAGCCATTAGGGAGGTTACTTGATGAGACTTGTTTTGCTAGGCGGGCCGGGAGCGGGCAAGGGCACCCAGGCTCAGCGGCTCAAAGAGGACTTGGGAATTGTCTGGATTTCGACTGGGGACGTACTGCGACAGGAAATCGCCGCTGGCAGCGCCTTGGGCGTGCAGGTGAAAGCGGCAGTGGAACAGGGAGACTTGGTCAAAGACGAGACAATCATCAAGCTAATGCGGCAGCGCCTACAGCAGCCAGATGTTGCTTCCGGCTGGCTTTTAGATGGCTATCCGCGCACCGCTTTTCAGGCTGAAGAACTCGACTTTTTGCTGGAGGATCTTGATCAAAAGCTCGATCGAGCTATTTGGCTAGAAGTACCAAAGTCGGTTTTAAGAGCGCGATCGCTGGCCCGATCGCGGACTGACGATCATCCTGAGGCGATCGCCCGCCGGATTGAGCTGTCCTACGAGCAAACCCTGCCGATGCTAGATTATTACGACTATCGCCAAAAGCTGCTCAGAATTAACGGCAATCAGCCGCCGGAACAGGTTTGGCAGAGCCTACAGCAGGCCCTCAGCACCGTAGAATCAGATTAGAACTCTTAAACTCAATACCTATGCCTCCTCGCTGGCCCCGTGAACCCGACCGAGAAAATGATCCGGCTTACCGCAAATTAGACGATCGCATGAACTTTGCGGTTCATGTCGCTGCCTTTGCCGCTGTCAACTCAGGGCTGTGGTTTTTTCATCAGGTAAATCCGCTGTGGGTTCCCTGGGTACAGTGGGTTACAGCCGTCTGGGGCATAGGACTGCTGGCCCACGCCGCCTACATTTTCGCCATTGCTGACTACTCCGACCCGGCTGTGTGAACGCTTTGGGGCTGTGAATATCTTTCTCTCAGGTGATCTCAAGTTTTCTGCGGCTGCCTAAGATGCAGGTAAAGAAATTATGCCTAGCTAGAAAGTTAGAAAAAACTATGGCCTATTCCAATTCTTCAGAAGCGATTGAAGCGTTAGCCGCAGAAATTGGTGAGCAAATTTATTTGGATGTGGCTAAGTGGCACCTCTACTTAGGAGACGCTAAGCTGCACACCCCTCTGGCAGAAAAGCTCTATCCAATGCTGACCAACAACCAGCTAGAAGAGAAAAAAGTAACTGACATTCTGAGCAGCACGTCCATCCAGCTCGGCGGTGGACGGCGCGAAGTGGCCATGATTGATTTACTGCCAACCCAGTGTCAGAGCAATCTAATGGAGCTGTTGGAGGACTATCAGCGCAAGCTCTAGAGTCAGCTAAGCTCGCCTAGCCTATTTTGTGGGGTAGGGCACTGTCACGGCTGCTGACAAGCAGTGCAACTAGCTTATTAAGTTTTGGCTGAAGAAAAGCGCCCTAAACGGCGGATTTTGTTGTGTCTGAGCAAAAAAAATCTGAGAGAAAGTTACAATAAGATAAGGAAGATGTTGCAAATCTTAATTTGCTCAGACAGAGGGAACAACGATGACTGGATTTATTCGGGGACTTTTCGGCGGTTCCGATAAGAAGAAAAAGGCAGCGCCGCCGAAGCCGCCCAAGCAGGAAAAGACTTTTTTCTTAGATGCGGACGACGCTAAAACCTATGGCGATATTGACTACATGCGCTCAGCTAAGACAGTTAAGCGCACATTCGCCAAGAAGAAAGGCGTAAAGGAAGAACTAGAAAGCGTGCGGCAAATTTCTGCTTTGGGCAGCGCCGAAGTGGATAAGAATGGGCGGATAGTTTCCCAAGCATCGCAGTTTGGCAGTCAGGCTAAGACTGACGCTGCTAGCAGTGAGTCCTCTCAGCGACGTCGGCCCGACAGCAGCATGGATACGTTCCGCAACATGGCCCGCGACATGAAGAAGTAGGGACTATAGCTGGAGAGATGCACAGCCTGTGTAACTCTCCAGCCAGTTTTAAGCCTACGCAAAAGCGGGAATTTGGACGGTTTCTAGCCGTCCTTCTTTTTGAGCCATAAACAGCATCAGATCGA
Source organism: Sphaerothrix gracilis Ecp01 (assembly GCF_030405905.1). Taxonomy (NCBI): domain Bacteria; kingdom Bacillati; phylum Cyanobacteriota; class Cyanophyceae; order Nodosilineales; family Nodosilineaceae; genus Sphaerothrix; species Sphaerothrix gracilis. Next base: position 69,338 of record NZ_JASATW010000015.1, on the reverse strand, counting down.
CAACCCGGTTGGAGTAGCCCCATTCGTTGTCATACCAGGCAACGACCTTAAAGAAATTGGCGTTGAGTTCAATCCCGGCTCCGGCATCAAAGATGCTAGAGCGCGGATCGCCTTGAAAATCGGTAGAAACAACCGGATCCTTGGTATAGCCCAAGACGCCTGCTAAATCGGTTTCTGCTGCCTGCTGCATCGCCTCGCAGATGGCCCCGTAGCTGGTTGCCTGCTCGGTCTTAAAAGTTAAGTCTACGACTGAGACATCGGGAGTCGGCACCCGCAGAGCCATTCCCGTCAGCCTGCCTGCTAATTCTGGCAGAACTAGCGTTACGGCCTTGGCGGCTCCGGTAGAGGCCGGGATGATGTTTTGGCCAGCGCCGCGTCCGCCGCGCATATCTTTCTTGCTTGGCCCATCGACCGTTGGCTGGGTCGCAGTTGAAGCGTGCACCGTGGTCATCAGTCCTTCAGCCAGGCCGAAGCGATCGTTGATCACTTTGGCGATGGGAGCGAGACAGTTGGTGGTGCAGCTAGCATTAGACACGACGCGATCGCGCTCTGGATTAAAGGTTTCGTGATTTACCCCCATGAGCAGTGTCGGCACCTGCTCAGGATCCTTGGTCGGCGCAGAAATGACCACGCGCTGAGCGCCTGCCTCTAGGTGCTGGGCTGCAGCGCTGTAGGTAGTGAAGAGTCCGGTGGCTTCGACCACGTAGTCTACGCCCAACTGCTGCCAGGGTAGTTCAGCCGGATTGCGCACCGCGCTGCAGGGAATCAGCTTGCCGTTGACAATAATGCCCTCATCGCAGGCGCTGACTTCGCCGGGAAAGCGTCCGTGGGTTGAGTCGTACTTCAGCAAGTAGGCCAGATTCTCTGGGGGGACCAGATCGTTGATGCCGACAAACTCAAGATTGGGATGGCGAATACCGGCCCGTAGAACCAAGCGGCCAATACGGCCAAAGCCATTGATAGCAATTTTTAGGGTCGTCATAGATAGCTAGAGTATGTCCGATAGACTGTTGCTTCCTGGTTTATCGGCAAGTGAGGGGTCTAAGGTGGGGATCTCGATATTTTTTAAGACTTCGCCCCTCTTTTATTTCTAAGCAGTTACAAAATTGCCTTTTCATAACACGCTGATAGCAGCCTGAATGAAGATCAACTGGCCCTGCCAGGTAACCGTTTGATTGAGCAGCTGCTGGGTAAAGAGAGCTTTAATCGCTTTGAGGTCAGTGGTGGTCAGCGAGTTGGCAAGGCGATCGCCATAGCTAGGTCGTCCCTCTGGCCCAGGCTGAAACCAGCGGTCAAGCATTTGGGGGGAAATATAGAGATCAATCGCCGTCGGCTGAACTTCAGTTGTGGCCTTCAACTTAGCCGCCTGTAAGTCGCTTAGCAAATTGGCTTGAAACGCTTCATAGCTAGGTTCATGGGCGTAAAAGGCTGCTTCCGCAGCTATGAGTTTCTGATAAAGCGCCGCCTCAATCCGATCGGCAGATAGCAGGCTGTAAAAGCGCTGTCCGGCCTGGGGTAAATTTTCTACCAGCACTAAACGTCCTTGGGGGGCTAAGCGCTGAGCCATCTGCTGCAGGAAAACAGTGCGATCGCCCACGTGCCTCAGCACGTTACGCCCCACAATCCGATCAAACTGGATCGCCTCCTGAGCGAGGGCGGCTAGGGGAGCGGCAGATTGAGTCTGGAGCACTTTGGGGCGGTTCAGTTCAGGCAGTGCCTGCGCCTGTTCCTGCAGCGCTTGCGTATCGGTTGAATGGTAGGTCAGGGCATAAACGCCCCCCTCCGGTACCTGTCGCAGGGCTTCCCAGGTGAGCAACCCACTAGCGGCATTGAGATTGAGGACGACGTGGTGCCGCTGGAGCTGAGCCAGGGCAAATAGGCGATCGCGGATCTGAGCTAGGCGATCGCCTGCCTGAGCCAAGCTGCGCTGCAGCCAGCGATCCTGAGCGGCATTGAGCGGGCTATAGGTCAAAATTTCGGGTAGAGCGTTCTCGGTGAGAGCGGCGAGCTGGGCTTCCCGGCGGCGGGCCACCTGAGTTTGAATCGTGCCTTCATAGCCCTGAGCCGATGGCTGATAGAAAATCTGCCCCTGCAGGCTGCTGGGTAAATACTGCTGGGCTACCCAGTGGTCGCGGTAGGCGTGGGGATAGAGATATCCCTGACCGTGGCCGAAGCCTTTTTTATCCCGGCTGGCGTCGCGCATCGGGTTGGGGACATCGGGCTGCTGGGCTTGTTCAACGGCGGCGAGGGCATCGAAAAAGCCCATAACGCTGTTGGATTTAGGGGCGGTAGCTAAATACAGAGTTGCCTGGGCCAGCGGATAGCGCCCCTCCGGCATCCCCACCCGGTCAAAGGCGGCGGCGCAGCTTGCTACCACCGTCACCGCCTGGGGGTCGGCCAGTCCCACATCTTCGCTGGCTAAAATCAGCAGGCGGCGAAACAGAAAGCGCGGATCTTCCCCGGCATAGACCATCTGGGCCAGCCAGTAGAGCGCCGCATCGGCATCGGAACCGCGTACGCTTTTGATAAAGGCGCTGATGGTATCAAAGTGGGCGTCTCCTTCTTTGTCATAGAGCACAGCCCGCTGCTGAATCGAGTCTTCGGCTACCGCTAGCGTGACGTGAACAGTGCCGTTCTCATCAGGCGGCGTGGTTTCGACTGCCAGTTCGAGGGCGTTGAGCAGGGTGCGGGCGTCACCGTTGGCAACGTTGACCAGGTGATCTAGCGCCTCTGGATCGAGCCGCACAGATTTGTCGCCATAGCCGCGATCGCTATCCTTTAGCGCCTGGGCCACAACCTGCCGCAGATCGCTTGGTTCTAAGGGCTTGAGCTGAAATAATCGTGAGCGGCTGACCAGCGCTTTGTTTACCTCAAAAAACGGATTCTCCGTCGTCGCCCCAATCAGAATCACCGTGCCGTTTTCCACCCAGGGCAGCAGCGCGTCCTGCTGGGCTTTGTTAAACCGATGCACCTCATCGACAAACAAAATCGTGCGCTGGCCGAACTGACCGCGTTTGTCCTGAGCTGTAGCGATCGCTGCTCGAATCTCTTTCACCCCCGACAGCACCGCATTGATGGCAATGAAGTGGGCCTTCGTCGTATTGGCGATTACCCGCGCCAGCGTCGTCTTACCCGTTCCCGGTGGCCCGTAAAAAATTAGCGACGAGAGCTGATCGGCCTGTACCGCTCGCCGCAGCAGTCGCCCCGGCCCGATGATGGCGCTTTGGCCGATAAACTCATCGAGCGATCGCGGTCGCATTCGCGCGGCCAGCGGCGCTTCTTGCTCCACTAGCTGCTGGCGATGCTGGTCAAACAGATCCATAGGCAGGTTCTCAGAGCGCTTATTCTTACTGTAGTTGTGTTTGCAGACAACCCATTTCACCCCTGGCAACTTTCGCTAAGCTAGCAGCAAGACTCATTTTTGGCGCGAACGGTATGGGCAAGGGCAAGAAAAACAATCTCAAATGGGTAAAGCAAACTCTAGAGCTGGAAAAGGATCACCGCTGGCAGTCCCAAGAGGGCTACAAGATCTTTGTGGCGGGGCGGGGGGCAGTTCGCTTCGATGTGCCGCAGAGCTGGCACTTTGAGGCCGAAGAAAAGTCTTTTTGGTTTGCCGATAAAAAGCCGCCTGATGATGACTGCCGCTTGGAGGTGTCTTTTAACCACGTCCCGACCGACAAGCTGCGAGATTTTCCGCTGAAGGGGATTCTCAAAAAAATTGCCCGCGAAGATGAGCGGGACGTGCTGGAAACGGGGGATGTTGTGTCGATTCAGCGGCAGACGGCCCGGATTGTCTGGACGCAAATCAAGTTTATGGATCATCAGGAAGATCCCCGCGAAGCCTATTCCCGCGTCTGCATCGGCCTTGGCTCTGGGGTGCAGTGCCTCATCACCTATGACTACTGGGCCGATCAGGCTGAGGAACGGATTCCGGTTTGGGACGTGGCGATAGATTCGCTGACGCTGGGGCTGTATATCCGCGATCCGCGGACGGGGCTGGCGTTTCCAGATTAGTCAGGCGAGAGGGGATCTACCCTTGCGCTCAGCCGTCCAATGCGGTAAATTTTGGGGCTATAGCTGTACGTGTGCAGCTTGACTATCACCCAAAAATTTGGTCGAACGGTGCCGAGAGTTGTTGGTAGCAATCTTCCGGCACCTGACCCCTTCGACAGTACGCACCTGTCTCGGAGGCTAGAGTAATTATTACTCAGGCCGTCCCGAACTGCTATGTCTTGGGTCGGCCTTATTTTTGGGCTTCCTTACCCGATTCTGGAGGAATCCCAAAATGCTGTTCTATATCAACCCGAATCTCCCGGATTTTACTAATCTGGGAGACACAGAACCCCTGCGCCTAGGCGTGCCCCGCGCCCAGCCAGAACGGGAGCGATTGCGCCACCTGATTATGGGATCGCCGGAGGGGGTACGCGAGGCGGTGAAGATCCTGCACGTGCTGAACTACGCCGATCAAGGCTTGTGGAATAATCTGCTGACAATTCCGGAGTCAGGCATTTTGCTGACGCCGGAGCAGGGCGAGGTCTTCACCTACCTGATGCGCTATCGCCCCCTGAGCTAGTTTCTAGGGACCGTTTTTTGCTCTGAGGGCGGCGGCGTTTCGCTAACACCAGAAAAAACGGTCCCTATGAGTCCCCTAGATAGGTCATAGCAAGCTCATCTCGTTCTGGTTGCTCATCTTACGGTGCTCTTTCTAATGGCTCTCCTTACCAAGCACCAAAAGTATTTAGGAATTTCTGAGGCCATTGGCGTTTTTAGAGTTTTCTGTATGAGTTATGAACCAGTAAAATCTCTAACTCTTCTCCAGGATAATTAGGAAGTTGAATCTAAAGAATGCCTTCGTTATTCATATGTGCTGTCATCTGAACGGTTTTCATCGCTAACTTCCTATACTTCAGTGTTTCTAGTTTTTGCTTCAAGGCTTTCTAGTTTTTTCTGTGCCCATGAGCGGAGCTGTTCATCAGGATCGTTTGCAGCGCGATCGCTTAGTAGCTCAATCGTTTCTGAAAGATCAGAATAGTATTCTAGAAGACCGTTTAGTGCAGATTTTCGGGGATTACTCTGCTCAGGATGTATACGTCTAAAAGCATCAAACTTTATGACATCAATCAGAAGCTTAGGCGTTATTGAATAATCATAATAGTGGCTTGCGATTGCCTCAACTGCAATATTACGAACTCCCCAATCACCAGCTTCATAAATTAACTCTTGAAGAAGGGGGAAAGTGTCAGGGTAACCATAATAGTGCTTGCCAATTACTTCAACAGCAGCAGCCTGTCCTCCCCAGTCTTCTGCATATTTTGCCCAATGCTTAAACCAAGACTCAACTACTGATTCATGATGATAATATTTTGCAATTGCTTTAACTGCCGCATACTGGATAAAAGAGCTTTTATTTTTTTCTACCTGTTGTTTCAACCATAACAGAGTTCCATCAAAGTAACTAGCAATCCTATTCAGCAGTTCTTCACATAAATCCCAAGATAATCGTGTTTCCCATACCTCAACCTCCTGTTTAAGATGTTCGAGTAAGGAAATACGAATAGAAGAAATAGCTACAGCATGACTAATGTCAGCTACACAATCGGCTGCCAAAAGTAAGTTTGCTAGTGCTGCAACTTGTAATCTTTCGTGTCCCCAAGGCTCCTGGGATAGAAATGTCTTGCGATCAACTCGCTGACTTATTAAATACTCAACCAATATTCCTGCAAGCTTTGAATCAATCATTCCGCAGATTAATCGCAACACCTCATGCCACGCTTCATCCTGCCAATGCTGACCAAACACCTCATCGCGTAACTGTTCAAACGTCAGCGATCGCTGTTTTTCAAAACGATTAACAATCTCAACTGCGCAGAAATATTCCAAAAACGTGCGATGCATAAAGCCATAGGTATCCGCACCGCGATAGCAGAGAATAAAATTGCGTTCCCTGAGCTGCTGAATCAGCCGATTTGCCTTTTCACGGGGCGCATCAAACCCCTGTTCGCGTAGATAAGTTGTTAAAATTTGGGTCAGCCTGTCCGCGCTGATCAAATTACCTTTTAAGCCATCTTCCCCCGCCTGCATTTCATAGGCGATCGCCCGCAAAATTTCCTGCTTTTCCCGCCGCCCAATCGCATCTAACGGCAGATTCAGCCGCTTGTGATCCACATCCCAGTGATACAACAGCACCCGCGATGCCTGGTCATAAAGATCGGCGCGATCGCGTGGTAGCTCTTGCCGCCGATTCAAAATTGCCATCATCGTTAGCAGTAGCGGATTATCTGCCAGATTTTCAATAGCTTTAGAGTTAGCGATCGCGTCTCTTAGCCGCTGCTTCAATCGCATTTTGTCCGGGTCGTTACCCATTGCCAAGTCATACCAGCGATCGATGAACTGATGCATCTCAAACTCATCCAGCGCCTGAATCGTAAACTGGCGAAAGCCTGCGTGCTGAAAGCGCTCCGGGTTATAGCCAATGATGCGTGATGTGACTAGAATCTGAGCTTGGGGATACCGCTGAGCAAAGCGAATAATGTCATCCACCACAGCGGCCTGCGTCGCGCGATCGAACACCTCATCTAAACCGTCGAACATCACTAACGTCGGCTGCTCCAGCAGGTACTCGTGAAGTCGCTGCTGGTCGAATTGCCAATCAGCCCCGCGCCCTCGGTGCAGAAAGTCTAGAAAGCTGGTTGACTCTGCTAGAACATATTCCCGCAGCTCAATCAGCAGCGGCAGCGTTTCTGCTTTGCCCTCCACCCAGTTCAAAGCTAGATATTGCAGCAGCGTAGACTTGCCCGCACCCGGATCGCCTAGAATCACAGACTGCTGCGAGTCAGCGATCGCCTCCAATGCCTTACGCGCAGGCTGCTGCAGATATTCGCGCTGATAATACTCCAGAGCTTCCGGTGATAAATCACTCTCTAGCTGACCTTCGGCTTGTAGTTTGCGCTTCACATCCAGCGGCAGGTCATAGCGCATCGGTGGCAGCGCTTCCCGTACTGTTTGCTCAATAAAAATGTTCCACAGCTTGATAGCATCTACGCGATCGGTGCTGTCGAGGATATAGAGCTTTAGGTGTCCATAGCTAGCTTGTAAGCTTTGGCGATACTTGATTACGTCGAAGCCAGGTGAAAGTTGAGCTGTGTTTTGGGCGATCGTTTCCAGAAGTTCCGTATCTAACAGCGCTCTCAATTCCGCATCCGCCTTGACAATCCCCTTCACCGCCAGCACATAGCTTTTCGCTACCCGCCGCCAGTCAAATTCTTCTACCGGAAACTGCCAGCCCGGTTTCACTCGCTGTAACCAAAGCTGTTCTAGCTGCTGGTAATCTATCTGCTTGCAGTCTGTCTCAAACGCCTTCCCTAAAATCTGACCAACTGCCTTATCCCGGACAAATTGCTTAATTGCGGCTTTGTAGTAATGATCCAGACTCGTTTCTGGAATCTCATTGATCTGTAGTTCCTCTACAAACCGCTGAATAAAGCAGCCGATCGCCTCTGCCATTGGCCCTTTCAATGACGACGCCTGCAGCCGCGCCACACCGCTATCAAAGCAGTCTTTGAAAAAATCTTCTACATAGCCTTCCAGCGCTGACTGGCCTAAGTCCAGCACCTGCTTCAGTACCTGCTTGCTCAGCTCTAGGCCCGTTCCGATCAAGACGCCTTCCCACATGCCGCAATCTTAGAAGTGACTCAAGGATTGCTTCTACTATGGCATTCCGGCCCAAAAGATGGCACGCAAACACCGCTCATCTATCGTAAGGCGGGCAATGCCCGCCCTACCGGCTACGCCTCAATCTCCGCCGCCTCAAGCTCATCTACTGTAAGGTGGGCAATGCCCACCCTACCGGCTACGCTTCAATCTCCACTGCCTCAAGTACCGCTCACCTACCGCAAGGCGGGCATTGCCCACCCGACCGGCTACGCTTCCACCTCTGCTCCCTCAAACAGCGACAAATACTCACCGTAGCCCTCCGCCTCTAGATCCGCCACCGGCACAAACCGCATCGCCGCCGAATTCATGCAGTAACGTAGGCCCGTCGGCTCCGGCCCATCCTCAAACACATGGCCCAAATGCGAATCCGCCTGCTTGCTGCGTACCTCCGTCCGCACCATAAAGAACGAACGATCCTCCACCTCAACAATATTGCTCGGCTCCAGCGGCTGCGAAAACGAAGGCCAGCCCGTCCCCGACTTAAACTTATCCAACGACGAAAACAGCGGCTCTCCCGACACTACATCCACATAGATGCCCGCTTCTTTGTTATCCCAATAGGCATTCTTAAACGGTCGCTCCGTCGCATCCTCCTGCGTCACCGCATACTGCTCCTCGGTGAGCATCTCCTTCAGCTCCGCCTCACTCGGCTTTGTGAAAGAAGTCCGCGCCGCCTCCAGCGCTTCGTTTTCCTCTAGCTGATAGACCGTCGTGTCCCCTTTCCAGACCCGATCGATAAAGCGATCGCGCCCAGAAGCATTGCGATAGAAGCCATAGCGCAGAGAATTTTCCGTGTGGTAGTTCTGGTGATAGTCTTCAGCCGGATAAAAAGTTTCCGCTGGCTCAATCACCGTGGCGATCGGTTCCTCAAACTTACCGGAGGCATCTAGCGCCGCTTTTGATCCTTCCGCCAACTGCTCCTGCCGCTCATTGGTGTAGAAAATAGCCGACGTATAGGATTCGCCCCGATCCACAAAGGAGCCCCCCGCATCTGTCGGATCGTGCATCCGCCAGAAAGCATCCAGGAGCTGCTGATAGTCAACCGTGTCGGGATCGTAGTAAACCTCGACTGTCTCCCGGTGGCCGGTGGTGTGGCTAGAGACTTGCCCATAGGTCGGATTTTCTACCGTGCCGCCCATATAGCCAGAAACGACCTCCGAAACCCCCTCTAGCTTCTCAAAATCGGCCTCAGTACACCAAAAACAGCCTCCGGCAAAATAGGCCACGGCGCTGTCTTCGGTATTGATGCTTGAGCTTGAGACAGCGCTGTCGCGGCTGCTGAACAGTTGAAATGAAAGAAGTGCTCCCCCTACTACAACCCCCACCAGGGCGAGCCAATAACGTCGTTTCATGAGTCTTTTAAGTAATATGCGGCTTGATTCTTACAGCTTTCCTCCTTTTAGAGTAACGATATTCTCAGGCCACGATCGCCTCCAGCTAGCCCAAAACCCCTACGGAAAACCCCACTCACTCAGCAGGCAACTGCCTTTTAGACAAGTTGGGCGTCAAATACCGCTAAAAGACTTAATTTCACGCGTCAGGGAAAGTGGCTTAGGGTGTTTGACAGGTTGCAGCTGACACGGAAGTGATTGTGCCTGTCATGGTGACAGTGTTGCTATTGCTATTTCCGGTTGGTGGTTCGAGCTGAAGTAAGCCTTCATTCTGCTGAATTAACGCAAAATTGTCTTGCAGAACGTTGTCTTGCAGTCTTAAACAGACTCTACTGGCCGTCGTCTGCATAGGGAATGGATTATTGCCCGACGCGATCGCTCTCACATCAGTTGAATTGTTGCTTAACGTATTGCTCTGTATGGCCACATCAGCTTGAGAGGTGCCATTAACAACCGTACTGCCATTTTGCTGCGCTTGAATATTAATTCCTTGTCCGTTGCTGTGTCCCTGAATAGTGTTGTTCGTGATAGAGGCTCTCAGCTGTGGATTGCCCGCCAGAATAGTACCTACACGCAGATCAATACCGTCATCAACGTTGTTGGTAATTGTGTTGTTGGCAATGGTTAAGCTAGCCAAATTATTGTTACCTTCAACCGCTACTTGAATCCCATCTCCAGCTAGCGGTGACGAAGTGCCATTACCTTCAATCTGATTATTAGTAATAGCAATCGTGCCAGTAGCGGTTCCGCCCATGACGACTACAATGCCATCTCCAGCGTTGTTGTCACTGGGATTAGGGCCGCCAATAGTATTATTTGCGATCGCCAAATCAAGATCACCTGACACATTACCCACCGCAATTGCCTGACCTTCAATGCTCGGATTGCCATTGCCTGTAGACGTGCCGGTGACCGTGTTGCCTGTGATACTCGCTGTCCCTGTAACCTGATTAAGGTAAATAGCGGCTGGGAGAGTCGTGGCCGGATTGGTCGTCCCCAAGGTGGCAATTTGGCTAAGTTGGTTGTCTACAATTTCAACGCCGACTGTGTCAAAAATGCCAATGCCGACATTGCTGGAATTAGAAATTTGATTGCGCTGAATCAGGGCTCCGTCAGAGTCTGTTAGTGAAATAGGAGCAACGCTGATATTGAAAATTTCATTATCCTGTATCAATAAATTGTCTGAACCTAGTGCATTAACTCCCTGCTGCGCATTGAAGAGCTGGTTATTCTGAATGACACCAGCCGTTACCGTGTTCAGGCCGATCGCAATAGAATCAATTTGAGAAATCTCGTTGTTTTGAACAGTCAGACTGTCAGACTGGCTGACCGCAATGCCTGACTGAGCATTTGAAATGGTATTTTGAGCAATTGTGGCTTGATGAGAACCTGCCTGCAGCGCGATCGCCGTTTCACCAATCTGTGAAATTTCATTCTCCTGAATCCGCAAGCCAACTCCATTATTGGTAACAATGCCCAGTCTTGAGTCGAGCAGCGTATTTTGTTGAATAGTGCTGCCATTTGAATTTTGAACCGTAATAGCGGCGTCGTTGATGCGTGAGACTTGGTTACCCTGAATTATCGCTTCGTCAGAGCCAGATGTCACCGCAATGCCTGAGCGATTATCGACTAGCGTGTTGTTTAAAACCTGCACGCCATCTGAGTTCTCTAGAGAAATGCCCACGACACTGTTGTTTGAAACCTGATTGTCCCGCAGGATAGCGCCTGAAGCCCCATTGACCACGATGCCGCTGGGGCCATTGAAGACATCAAAGCCCGCTAGCGTATTGTTGCCGCCAATGAGGGTTACGCCGTTCTCAATGCGGGGTAGGGTGCCGCGATCGCCAAAGTCAGGTAGTACCGCAGTTATAACGCTACCAGAGGACTGAATTGACAGAGATTGTTCCACACCGCTAGAGAGAACCTGAACTTCGGCTGGAATGGTAAAGCCGCTGAGCGGATTAGTCGCTGTATCACCAGGACGCACATAGACAATGTTGCCTGAATTAGCAGTCAATAAAGCTGAGGCGATCGCGTTTTGAGGATCCTCCACGGTGCCGCTACCGTCGCCGCCGCCGGGAGTAACGTGTAAAAAGAAGTAAGCCTCCTGCGTATCAGGGTTAATAGCCACATCGGTCTGTAAACTACGCTCAGTTTGCTGCTCAACAATAATTGAATGATTGCGGGTCAGGCTTTCTGCGGCCCTAGCCCATACCAGCGCCTCCGGATCGACCGCTTCCGCCTCCGGGAGCTGGGTTGGGCCACCTACACTGGCATTGACCGAGAAGAAAACATTGGTGCCGAATAAGTCATCGTTCTGCACACCCAGGCCAAAGCGCAGATTTTCCTGTAGACGGTAGTCTAGGCGCATCCGTACTCCTAAGCTGTCGTCTGACTCATTGCCGCCGTAGTAGTACAGACCGGAATAGGCCCAGAGATTGCCCCAGCCTGCCGGTAGTTCAATTAGGCGAAATCCGGCCTCAAAGTCAACGCCGCTCAGGGCGGCCTCAGCTTGGCTAAAACTGCCTAGATCAAACACCAGTTGGTTGCCCTGAAAGCGGAGATTCGTAGGAACGCCGCTGGCGCTGCTGCTGCCTGCAACCTGGTTGCGCCTGTCTCCAAGGGGTAAATAGGTATTAAGGTGAACGTCCCAAACATCGCCGAAGGCTTCCAGTCCGGCTGAAAACTGGGTAAAGCTGCTGCGCCCCGTGTCGCGAAAATCAAATCCGGCATAGCCTCCCAGCAGCGTGCTGCCTGACAAGAAGCGATAGCCCGCTAGCAGGCTACCGCCTAGCTCAGCGTCGTCATCTAGGCTAACTCTCGGTACTAAATAAACAAGATGACTCCCTGGCGTTTGCAGGAGCGGAATGAAGCCTTCAAATCCGGTAAAGCCGCCATTGTATCCGCCGCTGTCGCTGTTGTAATTGATCCGCCAGCGCGGATCAATCCGTAAGTCGGTGGCGGCTGATGAAGTTTGCTCATCTACTTGCGCTAAGTCTATTGTCGGCTCTAGGGTCTGAGCTGCAGTTGGCGCGATCGGTGCTATGACAGCGAGAAGACAGCTTAGATAGAGACAGCGACGCAGGGCTGAGAGAGGTAAACGGATGGGCATGACGGCCTAGATATCAGTAAAAGCTCTAGCAGAGAATTCCCATAGAACACCCTGAGACAGCCATAGACGGGCGAGATAATCGTGAATATCACGGATTCTTCTTAAAGCTTTTGAAAGGTGAAGAAGTCACGGGCCTAACGATAGTAAACTGCTCTCGGCTGAAATGACGATGACGGGCTAAACTCATAATCATTGCTTGATGCAGTAAAAAAGAGCTACGGCTTTTCCATAAAGCTTTGCATGCTTTCGCTGTCGATCCTGTTGATCGCGGCCTGAGCGATAAAACATCACCTAAGGAGAGTGTTCATGCTGCAGATTCGCCCCCGCGCTCGAATGGTTCCAGCGGGCATCGCGATCGCCTTTACGTTGGCTGGTTGTGGTGGTTCCAAAGTAACGCAATGCAATCGGCTCGCTGAGGTTGTCAACCAAACCCAGGGCTTTATGCAAGAGTTTGAGACGGAAATTCAAAGTTTCAGCAGCAATGCGGCCTCCGTACAAAACCTGGAAGATATTAAATCGGCTGCCGGGCAGTATACAACCGCTGTCGACAAAGTGGTGACTAACTTAGACGGATTAGTCACTGACTTAGAACAAACCGATCTCAATGACGAAACGCTGGTTCAGTTCCGAGACGAGTATGCCACTGTAGTGCAGGGTTTCAGCGATGCTCTAGAGCAAGCTAGTGGCGCTATGGAGCTTGTGGTCGCTGTGGAGTCTGAAGCAGAGCTTCCCGCTAGCATTGAGGCTTCTCAACAACAGACCGTTGAAGCCGTTAACCAGATCGAGCAGCTTTCTCAAACCGAATCTGAAATCATCAACGAAGTCAATACTTACTGCGGCGCTGCGACGCCTATAGAGCCTGCTGAAGGGGGTACAGAAGGTGAGGTGCCGGCCCCCCCTGAGCCTGAAAGTGCTGAGTAAGCTAACTTAATCATCTAGAGGGACATCCCAGCTAGGTGTTCCCCTAGATGCGAGGGCTGTTTGTTAAAAAAGGCTGAGGGTTCTAGCCTAACTGACAATGTGGCTGTCTATCCTGTACAAGAAGACGCGACTAGGCAACCCCTTCGACGACTGGATCTACATCAGGAATCTTTGCTTGTGAGCCAACAGCCTAAAATTGTCCATCTAGATATGCTGGATACCGATTATGTCAGCCTAGCGACTGGCGACGGCATTTCCGCCGAGCGAAAACAAAGACTGGCGGCAGAAAACTACAATATTGATTTGCTGAGCCGTCAGCTAGTTCACTATCAGTATGCCAATCTGGATCAGCAGGGACGAGACGACATCCTCTGCAAAATTGGCACCACAGCAGAACTGTTCACCCTGGCGGATCGAGAGGCGATGGATGAGCGTCTGCGCTCGACGGGCAAATTCTTTCTTACTCCAGGGGAACGTCAGCAGGTAGTGAACTGGCTGCAAGATGAGCTAGGCGTAGCGGTAGCGCTATCGTAAGCGTTGGCCCAAGGCAGGGTATCCACAATTGCCTCTAGTAGCTGATCTTTAAAGCTGTCACAGGAACATCATCCCAAGACTCTACGGTGCGCAGGCAGGCCGTCCAGCCCTCTAGCCGCTGATCTTCGGTTAAATCTTGCTCAAAGGTCGTATGACATTCGCGTGCTTGCGCTTCGTCGTAGCAGGCAATGCAGGAGTAAACGATACCGCAGGGATCGATTTGCTCGTTGATCCAGATAGTTTTAGTCATTCCGATTTCTTAGCTATGAAGCCGCCATTTCAGGCGATTGTTCGCCTGCGACGCTATGAATAGTTTGCCGCATTTCAGCGATCGCCTGTAGCTGGTAGTCATTGGCTTCTTGAAATTGCCCAACTTGAGTTGAGAGCGTTTCAAGCCCCTGTTTGACAGCATTGAGCTGATCCTGAACTGGCTGTAGGAGTTCTTCACGCAGTTCTAGCCGACCCAATAGTCTAGAAACCTCACCGCGTTTTTCCTGTAGCTGAGTCTCTAACTGCTGAATTTCCTCGCGCTGAGAGGATTGATCCTGGGTTTGCTGCTCAATCTGCTGTTTGAGTTCAGCAATTTTTGCCTGTAGCTGCTTTGTCTCCTCTTCGAGCGCTTGTAGATCCTCTGTGGTTTTCTGCCGTAGCGTCTCAATTTGGTTCAAAACAGGCTCTAGATCAACTGGCACCGTGGGTGTCTCTTCGGTGCTGATACCCTGACGGCGTTTGAGCAATGCCTGGTGCTGACTGAGAACTTCCTGTCGCTCCAGCAGGTTTCGCCGCTGCCCAATGAGGGTTTCATTTAACATGCGATAGCGATCTTGCTCTTCGTCTAGCTCAGTCTCTAGCTGTAGCCGATCAAATTCGCTGACCTGCTCCATCCTAGATTTCAGCTCATTGACGGCCTGCTGCTGTAAATCTAGCTCTTCTTCCTGATCGCTGACGAAGCGGGAAACCTTTTCTAGATCTCTATCTAGCTCGCTTACCAGCGTTTCTAACGCTTCCAGCGGCATCGCTTCTAGGGCCGCCATATCGACTTTATTGCCCAAGCGAACTTTATCGGAGGTATTGAGCAGCTGATAAATTTGCTGATAGAGACTGCTTTGATCTTGAAGCTGATCAGACAAGGCTTTTGCCTGCTGCTGCTTGAGATCTAGGCTTTCCTGAAACTTTTTCAGCTCTGCCCGACTGGTGGCTAAAGCACCATTGGCCTCATGCCAGCGCTGCCAGCGTTCGTGAATAGTCTGAGCTGCTTGTTCAACCTCGCTCTGCTGCTGCTGGGCCGTTTCCTGCTGCTGCTCTAGTGTCTGCCAGGATTCGCTGAGCTGTCCCTGCTGCTGCTCAACCCGCTCAAAGGCCGCATTGAGCTGTTCCCGTAGGGATTCGGTCGGCGCGATCGCGCCGGTAAGCCGGTTCAGGGCATCCTGAAGCTGCTGCATTTCAGCTTCTCCAAGCCCTCCTGGCTGCATTTCAGCCTGACGCTCTTCCAAGCGTCGCATCTCACCATTGAGGTGTGCCCAAGCCCCATCAAGCTCCTGGGTTTTGCGCTCTAGCTCTTCGCGGATGCGATCGACTTCACCGCGAGAGGCTTCCACTTCTTGCCGCTGAGACTCAATTTGCTCAACGTCTGCCTCAGCTTGCTCCACCTGTTCTTGCCGAGCTTCTATCTCCATCTCGCGGCGATTTAGCTCTTGACTTTGAAACGTGAGCGACTGCTTCCACTGCTCAATCTCTTCTTCCTGAGTCTTAAATTTTTTGCTTAAGTTAGAGAAGTTCTGCAGGATGGTCACGAGCTGCCGGCCTGCCTCAGAGTGCCGCTGTACCTGACGGTTGTTGCTCAGATCGACCATGACTAGCGCGCCCGCGCCGTAGCCAGCATCATCTGGAGCCGCTACTATTTCTTCTCCGGGCACTGCGCTCCAGCTTTGCTCGCCTCGCTGACAGGCAAGCAGCTTAAACTCTGCTTTACCGCTGCCCATAAATCCGCTCTTTCTCTGTACTTCAGCTAGATACAGCACGCTGATCGTCCTCTTTTTTCTGTCTCTGTACCCGGATGGAATATCTACCCTGCCTATGCTTATCCATAACAGTGACAGATATTTACCTAACTTCCCTTAAAGATTCTAAATAGGTCTAGTAGCTGTATGAAGGCTTGACACAGATTTGCTCAAAAAGCACATCGCTTCAAGGCCATAATTCACGTTGTAACCCGTTTCAGCGGTTTTGAGTTGCTGAGGTCGGTCGTAGTGGCTAAACACTCAGGCTATTGAGGGCTTAGTGCTTGAACTGCTCCTAGCTTATCCCTAACTATATAGAGATAGGGGCTTGAACTGTGCCAAAGAGCAGTGCGGCTTTGGTCATCTATCCTATCCCCATATTCTCTAAAATGGCTAGCGATCGCCCAAATCTGTATTAGCAGAGATTTTAAACTTTTTCTGGTCTGCATTTTGCTAAGGGCAACCTTTTCTTGTCGTAAAGCTAACTCCTCCTGGGATGGGGGCTGCTATGGGTCAAATTGATATTAGTCTGAGTCAGTTTTGAGTGAGCTAAGACCGATATTTTTCACTCTTGTAGGCTAATCTGACCGTAATGCCTGTCTAGCTTTATCTTGCGTATTAGATAATATTGCTATACATCTGCACGTCAATAAAATATGCAGGGTCAGCTCAGCGAAATTGATATCCGAAGTATTCTGCAGCTCATTGAACTGGGGCAGCGGACAGGGGAGCTTTATGTCGAAGCCTATCGTTCATCAGCTTACTCTGCAAAGGGGTCTGAGCGGCCTGCTCCTCTGGCTCAAGCTTGGCTGATGTTTTTCCTTAACGGTCAAATTGTCTATGCTGGCGACACCAGCGGCAACCTGAATCGGTTGAGGGACTACCTGCACGCCTATCGGCTTGATGATTCTTTAGATACCACCGTTGTTTCTGCGATCGCCTCTTTCAACTCCCCAGAGTACGGCTACCTTTGGACTCTGCTGGAGCGGCACGTCCTTTCACCTGATCAGGGACGCGCTATTTTGCAGAGCATGGTGCATGAAACCCTGTTCGATCTGCTCAGCCTGCATCAGGGTGGCTTTGTCTTCAAGCTAAGTTCAGCCCTCAGCCCCCAGCTCATGACCCTGGAAATCGAGCCGCTGGTGGTCAAGACCATGAAGCAAATTCAGGAGTGGAAACAGTTTCATTCCTACATTCAGTCGCCGCAGCAGTGTCCAGTCATCCTAGAACCTCAGCAGTTGCAGAGCATGATGCCATCGGCTGCTTTTGGTCGATTGACCAAGTGGATGGACGGCCAAACCTCTCTACGGCAAATTTCTCGCTACCTAGGTCGCGATCTATTAACCGTGACCAGAGCTATCTACCCCTATATTCAAAAGGGGCTGATCCAGATGACCGCTGACGCTGCGGCCTCAGCCGCTCCAGCCGCCCATTCGGCATTAGAAGTAGAAGTTTGGCAAGAAAGTGCCGTCCCCCGCATTGTCTGTATAGACGATGGAATGGCAGTGCGCCAGACTATTGAGCAAATTTTAGATAGCAGCGGCTACGAGGTAACTTCCATCGGCAATCCGCTTAAGGCTCTCAGCCTGCTGTTTCAGCTCAATCCCGATTTGATTCTCTGCGATATCGCTATGCCAGAGCTAGAAGGATACGAGCTGTGCGCTATGCTGCGTCAGTCTGCTGCCTTTAGGCAAACGCCCATTGTGATGCTGACAGGCAAAAACGGATTCATTGATCGCGTCCGAGCTGGGATGTCGGGAGCCACTGATTACTTGACTAAGCCTTTCGGGGCCCACGAGCTACTCACGCTGGTAGAGAAGTACGTGGGTTCCGGTAATCCTCTGCGGCCTTTGCCCGAAAAATTACTGGCCGAGGCTATTCAAGATGAGCTAGAAATTGACAGTCTGGATTCCCCCTCTTCAGTTTCCCCTTCCCCTTCCTAAGCCTGCCCGACTAGCTTGGGTGAGCCCAGATAAGCGATCGCTCGGTAGCCAGTACCCGTCTAGAGAATTTTAGGGAAAAATTTAGCAATCCGTAGATTTAGGGGTACCTTATTAGTCACAGGGCACGCCTAGCGAGCCTTGGTTGTTGAACATCCCTGCGAACGGCTAAAGAGTGGTGGCATTTTCTCCCTATAAGGGTTATCAACGGGTTGTGGAAAGATGAGCACAGTTCTAGTGGTAGAAGACAGCGCTGCTCAGCGGGAGATGATTACGGATCTGCTGAGAAAAAGCGGCCTGAAAGTAACGGCTGCTAGTGATGGAGTTGAAGCTTTAGAGTGGATCCAAAGTCATCCGCCAGATTTAATTGTGCTTGACATTGTTATGCCTAAAATGAACGGGTATGAGGTTTGTCGTCGGATTAAGGCAGATCCCATGACTCAGAACGTACCCGTTGTGATGTGTTCGTCTAAAGGAGAAGAGTTTGATCGATACTGGGGGATGAAGCAGGGCGCAGATGCTTATATTGCCAAACCTTTTCAGCCAACCGAACTGGTAGGAACGGTCAAGCAGTTGCTCCGGGGATAGTGCCAAGCTAAATAATAGGTATAATTCGCTGAACTATGGTAGGAAATCCAGATTTCCAAACGGGTCGCGGCCAGGATCAGGCACCGGAGCTTCAAGAGCTTGAAACTCCGGAAGGTGAACTGCATCTGCGCTTCTATATTTCGTCGGGAGAAGAGTTTGCCCTACCCGCAACCGGAATCCGGCGCATTATCGAGCAACCTCCCGATCGAATCACCCCTGTTCCTAATGTTTCTCCCTTGTTACTTGGCACCCTGAACGAGCAGGGACGGGTCATTTGGGTTGCCGATCTAGGTCAATTTCTAGGCTATGGTGCCCCTCTCAACACAGATCGCTCAGAAATTCCCGTGATTGCTGTCGAAGATCAAGGAACTATGCTAGGCTTAGCCGTTAACCGGATTGTTGGCACAGAGTGGCTAGATATCGAAGAGATCCAAGTGTCTAGAAACTATCCGGACGCAATGGCTCCCTTTTTGCGAGGGGAGTGGGTAGCCGATCCCAACCATGACCGCACGCTCCGGCTGCTAGATCAGGTGGCAATTCTGCGCTCAGCCCGGTGGGCAGCTTAAACTGATGACGATTAGGGTATTTGCACTGGCAGGAGAAGGCAAATGGCTTCAGGCACAGACTACTCTCAAGCATATCAGAAAGCTGAGAGAGCCTATATGCAGGGCAGCTACGAAGAAGCAGCAACTGCTATTGATCAGCTAGCAGAGGAGTATCCCAGCGATCCTAACGTGCTCCTACTGCGAGGGCATATCTATTGTTATGGCCTCCAGCAGTATGAAATGGCCTGCGATCAGTACAAGTCAGTTTTGCAGTTGACCTCCGATCCAGAGTTCGTAGACTACGCCAACAATGGTTTGGCCTATGCCAGCCAATTCTCCAGCGACCCAGCCGACCCCGTCGAAGATTCGTTTCTCAACGACGATGATCTAGCCGATGTCGTTGAAAGCGACAGCGGTGCAAAATCGGCTACGGGCACAGACGATAATGAAGAACTGCTCAATTCAGATTTGGACTTTGCTGACCTAGATTTAGAGAGCTTTGAAGAGTCAGGCGATCCATTTGCTAATTCTCTAGAAGCAGAACCGGATGAAGTCAATCCGTTCGCAGTCGGTACGGAGGCTCAGTTTGATGAGCTAGATACCAGTCCGGAAAGTGACTTCAATGACTTTGACAATCCGTTCGCCGCTAGTCCAGACGAAGAAGCCAGAGAGACGGAGGCCGGAGATCCGTTCGCGGCCAGCCAGCCAGATGTCTTTGTGGATAGTCCAGCCGCTGATGAGCCAGATTTTGACGCAGACTTATTCGATGACTCTGATTCGCCTTTTCCGGCCTTTGAAGATGACGGTCGCTATTCAGAGGGGTTTGCTAGCGAAGACTTCACAGAGGAGCTGCGGGGTGAGGAAACAACTTTTAGCGCCGCGCCTCACAGCAGTGCCTACGACGAACCGCAGCATCAAGGCCATGAAGATGAGCAAACGTTATTCATGCCGGGGCCTGAATCTGAATCAGGCGATTTTTCAGAGGTAGAAGTCGAGGCAGACTATTCGCCACCGGCAGCCTATGGGTCGGAAGATATGACCTTCGTCGCCTCGCCAGACACTGCTCCTCCTAATATAGACAGCGACTACGAGGACTTTAGCGAGGATTTTTCCGAAAACGGGGCCTCTACCAGCTTTTCTGAAGAGCTAGACAGCGATCAGAGCAATGTCGATTTTCTAGACGAGTTTGATGAATTCGATGATCTAGGCAGCCTGCCTGACTTCGAGCTTTCGGATAGCTCAGCGGGATTTACCAGTCCCTCAGTGGGCTCGTCTGGGCTAGGACGCGACGAGAGACTCAGCAGCAACGGCTCTGGGTTTGACTTAGTTGACAGTGGAGAATCTGCTGCCATCAGCGATGACGATGAAGTCTTCGGTATTTCGGGCCTTTCCAGCGATGCAGAGGCGCTGCCTGTCTTTGCTGCGGAAGACTCTGAAGAAGAAATCAAGCCAACTGTCGAACAGGGATGGCTAGCGCCGGTAGAAAATGCTTCGTTTGATACAAAGCGTCTGCTAGTAGCGGGTGCTGCTGGCATTGTTTCAGCTTTAGCGGTGGCTTTTGTCAACTTTGGCTTTGATAGCCGCGCCAATCAAGAGGGAACAACGGCGGTTGCCTCTCCCCTGTATCGATTTTCGATGGTTGGCGCAGCCGGAGTGGCTAGCTTTGGTGCGGCTCTGGGTATGGGCTATCTGGCCAATCGGCGGGTCAAGCAGTCAGTTGCTAACTTGAAGCAGCAGTTTGAGCTGGTTTCTCAGGGCAATCTGGGAGCTAGAGCTGCTGTCTATACCGATGATGATTTAGGCCAGCTTGCCCACAATTTCAACCAGATGGCCCGGGGGATCTTAACCACCACCAGCGAGGCTCAGCGCAAAGCGCAGGAACAGGAGCAAGCTAAAGAAGACCTGCAGCGCCAGGTAATTCGTCTATTAGATGACGTGGAAGGCGCAGCCAGAGGTGATCTCACGGTTCAAGCAGAAGTCACTCCAGACGTGCTGGGTGCGGTGGCTGATTCCTTCAACCTGACGATTCAAAACCTACGGGAGATTGTGCAGCAGGTGAGCGTGGCGGCCCGACAGGTGAGTAAAGGCTCAGTTGAAAATGAGGTGTTTGCCCGCAGCTTGTCCTCAGATGCGCTGCGCCAAGCGGAGGAACTAGCCGTCACCCTAAACTCAGTACAGGTCATGACGGACTCGATTCAGCGGGTGGCCGAAAGCGCGCGTGAGGCAGAGGACGTAGCCCGTTCGGCTTCGTCTACGGCTCTGCGAGGGGGAGAAGCAGTCGAGCGGACTGTAGCCGGTATTTTAGAGATTCGCGAAACGGTGGCGGAAACCACTCGCAAGGTAAAGCGCTTAGCCGAGTCTTCCCAGGAAATTTCTAAGATTGTGGCGTTGATTTCGCAGATTGCGTCGCGGACGAACCTCCTAGCCCTCAATGCCAGCATTGAGGCAGCTCGCGCCGGAGAGGCCGGTCGCGGCTTTGCGATTGTAGCCGACGAAGTTCGGCAGCTAGCCGATCGCGCTGCCAAAGCTTCTAAAGAGATTGAGCAAATCGTCCTGCAGATTCAAAGTGAAACCAGCGGCGTCATGACGGCGATGGAGGAAGGAACGCAGCAGGTCATTGAAGGAACGCGGCTGGCAGAGCAGGCGAAGCGATCGCTGGAAGATATTATTCAGGTATCTAACCGCATTGACGTGCTGGTGCGTTCAATCACCGCCGATACGGTTGAGCAGACGGAGACTTCGCGCGCGGTCGCTCAGGTTATGCAGTCAGTTGAGCTGACGGCCCAAGAGACTTCGCAGGAAGCGCAGCGGGTATCCGCCTCGCTGCAAAATCTAGTCGGGGTTGCCCGCGACTTGCTCACTTCTGTAGAGCGATTCAAGGTCGAGCCAGAGGATACGCGAGGGGCTTAACGCTAAAGTACCTTGTCCTTGTCTAGATTCGCTAGATTGGAGCCATTAGGCTTTTACTTCACGTCCGTTAGCAGCATGGAGAATCTTGGTAGGCCAGATACAATCGTTTTAACCGCCTGGGGCCGAAGAATATAGCAAGCACGTAGGGGGAAACCGCGATGTTGCCAGAACAACAACAGCGAATCATGGGCTACTTTATTGAGGAGGCTAAAGACCACCTCAATACCATCGAGCAGGGCTTGCTGAATCTTCAGGCCACCATTGCCGATCCGGAGATGGCAAACGAGGTTTTTCGAGCCGCGCATTCGGTGAAAGGCGGAGCGGCGATGCTGGGCATTGAGAGTATGCAGCGGGCCTCTCATCGTCTAGAAGACTATTTCAAAATTTTGAAGGAGTCGCCAGTTCGCGTCGATCGCGCTTTGGAAACCATGTGTCTTCAGGTTTTCGATGCCCTGCAGGAGCTTCTGGAGCAGCTTCAGGGGCCTTTTGGCCTGACTGAGGACAAGGCTCAGGAAATTATGACCAACGTGGAGCCGGTTTTTGGTCAGCTAGATGAGCATCTCAACAGTCTAGTTCAGCAAAGCGCAATCGCCCCAGAGTCCCCTGCTGCTGCGCCCGCCGCCCGCCGCCCGCCCGCTGCGGCTACCAGCCATGCCGAACAGAGCGCCCTAGATTTAGTTTTCAAGAGCGACGTGCCTAGCTCCCTGCGGGACATGCTCAAGCTGTTTAAGCAGCAGGACTCGTCGGCTACCCGCTACCAGCTTCAGGAAGTCTGTAACTCTCTCAGCCGGATTGGCGAACAGTTTGACCTGGTTAACTGGTGCGATTTGGTCAAGTCAGCTCAAGCCGCGATCGCCAATGAGGACAATACCTATCGGGATTTGGCTCCGGTCGTGATTAAAGATCTTAAACAGGGGCAAGACCTTGTTTTATCTGGTCGTGCGGCTGAAGTGGGCGTCTCCGATGGACTGCAGCAGATGCTGCCAGACGATGTCTTATCGCTAGATGAATCAGCGGCCTTAGAGGACTTGCTGAGCGATGATGACGTTTCAGATAGTGGAGATGATTTAGGCGATCTATTTGGCGCTGCGGCGGATCCGGCTGATGAGCTGAATTTTGAGGAGTCTCTGGCATCTTCTGCGGCAGATGAGCCGCCCCAGCATGAATTGGCAGACTCAAGCAACACCCCTAGCGATTTGCCCACTCCTGAGATTTTGTTAGAGCCAATAGAGGCTCCTCCCGTTCGGTCTGCCCTTCACAACGGCCCGGAAATGGGGATGGCAGAGCTGAACAGTTTAGCCGATCTGTTTGAAGGAGATGCCAATAGGCTAGACACATCTTGGCAAGAAGAAGTGGCAGATGAAATCTCTGCTGGCGAGGCAGACGCGCTAGATGTGAATATCGCCGATGACGATTTTTCTGATTTGCTAGCGGAGACTCCCGCTGACAATCAGGCTGAAGATCTGGCTGTGACAGATGATCTGGGAGATCTGTTTGGGGATGAGCCAGAGCAGCTAACCTCCGATGAAGCTGAGCCGAGAGAAACTATTTCTGATTCAGCCGAGTCTGATGTCTCCGATTTGCTTGGGATGTTTGATGACGAAGCCGAAGCCGCTGGCAGCGATCCGGCTGAATCTACCCTTACACCCGACTTAACTCCAGGGGCAGCTCCCCCTACTCGCTCGTCTGTGCCGCCAACGGGAGGATTAGATGAGCTAGATGACTTTTTTAACGAGTTCGAGGGGGATGATGCTGTCGGCTTAACGCCAGCGCCTGCCGCCGCTGCTACGGCTGCTGACTTTGACGCCGATTTCGATCAGACTTTTGCGATCGAGTCTAGTGATGAGACTGGGGCGAATGAGTCGGCTGAGCCGGCAGATGAAGTTGACTTATTAGAGAGCGCAGAAATTATAGAAAACGCTGTAGTTTCTGAAGCTGATGCGTCGATCGCGGCAGACGATCTATCTAGCGATCTGTGGGCAGACGATGATGCATCGACCGGCCTTGACTCAGACAACTCTGAAGCTTCCTCCTTCGATTTAGAGCCAGTTAGCGATCCCTGGGAAGGACCAAATGAACCAGAGACATCCTTAGACCTCGCATTTGAGATGCCAGAAGTTGCGGCTGAATCAGATGATGAAGCCC
Organism: Sphaerothrix gracilis Ecp01; assembly: GCF_030405905.1. Lineage (NCBI taxonomy): Bacteria > Bacillati > Cyanobacteriota > Cyanophyceae > Nodosilineales > Nodosilineaceae > Sphaerothrix > Sphaerothrix gracilis. The sequence continues at coordinate 45,539 of NZ_JASATW010000015.1, read as the reverse complement.
TGGATTCTCTGTTCGCCGAAAACTCGGTCAGTGAAGAAAGTTCGTCAGAGGCAGAAGACTTAGAGCTAGAGCAGGACTGGTCGCTGACCGATGAGTCGGATATTTTGGCCGAAGATGCCGATGAAGCTGCTGATCTAGATTTTGATCTAGAGGCGGATTTAGCGGACGCTTCAGCGCCGACGGCGGCAGCCGCAGCATCAGAAGACCTTGACTTTGATGACTTGCTGTCTGAGAGCGAATCGTCCTCAGCAGACTTAGATGAGCTGGGTGCAACCTTTGACAGCGATGATTCAGGTTTTGACAATTTGGCGGCCCCATCCGAGTCAGACGATGAGTTGGACTTTAGCGACATTGGCAATGGCAGTGACGCAGAGGAGTTCACTCTAGATTTTGGTGAGAGTGAAGAAGCTGCCAGCCAGGAGCCTGTGACATCAGCGACAGACGAGCTGATCTTTGACTTGGGTGTAGCAGATGATTCGGCTGAGGCTGAATCAGCCGAGGGACCAGATGATTTAGACTTCACCGTTGAAGCGTTTGAAGTTTCAGATGAGGCAGTTGCTGATTCTGAACTGGAGGATTTGTCTGATTTTGACGCAGAAACTGAAGACTTCTCATCTATGTTTGATGACGAGGTAGAAGATGCTGACAGTACAGAAATTCAGGTGGCCGACACCGATGAGAGTCTATCGGGGCTGTTTGAAGAAACGGAGAGCACAGATGAGCTGGATTTGGCAGCCTCAGACTCCGCTCCCCTAGATGACTTTTCTGGCCTGTTCGTTGATGAGGCTGAAGCTGCCGGTGATGAAGACCTAACCGACCTGTTTGAAACATCTGAGAGTTCTGAGACTGAATTAGAAGCTGTCGAATTCTCGCTGGATGATGAAAATTTAGATCCGTCAGCTAGTACAGATAGCTTGGATGATTTGTTCGGCACTGAGGCTGAAACAGCTCCAGATAGCGATGGCGATTTAGATGCGATCGCTCTGTCAGACATCCCTGAGGAGAGTGGGGAGTCGCTCGATAATCTCTTCGGAGATGAGCCAGAATTAGCCAGCTTTGAGGACGACTGGCAGCAGTCTGAAACCTCACAGACCGAGTTAGATAGTCTACTAGACGACTCGCTGGAGAGTCCAGAAGACACCCCAACACCATCAGCTACAGATTCGACAGATGGGGACGATTTGCTTGATGGCCTAGACGATCTTGGCGACCTCGACGAACCTGAATCTGATTCGACTGAGCTAGATAGTTTGCTCGATGAGCCTTTTGATCTAACGGCTGATGAGTCTGCCGAGACGGATTTATCAACGGCAGAGGCTCTAGATGACGACTTGTGGGCAACGCCAGAACAGGAAGCCGAAAGCGACAGCGATTTGGATAATTTGTTCGAGGCGGAGTCAGACCTAACTTCCTCGGAAATAGATGAGCCGTTTGATCAAATCTCTGATGTGGGCGAGACCGATACTGCCAGCGCAGATGACTTTGACCAGCTTGGAGACCCAATTGAGCTATCGGAGACAGACGCTGCTTTTGATCTAGAGGTGGATGACTCAGCGGGGCTAGATCCTCAGTTTGAGCAAAATCAGATGGCGTCTGAAGCTACATTAGAGGATCTCGATCTCCTGCCGGATGAACCTGAAATAGAGACGGCAGACTGGGAGGAACCTGACACAGACAGCGCCTTAACAGATGTTGCGGCTGATGATTTAGCTGCAGCAACAACCTTAGCTGCAGCGGCTGATGCAGACTTTATCACCTCGGACTCGCTGGCTGATGAAATTTTAGAGCCGCAGCCAGGGCCTGATGAATCCGATAGCGAGGATTTCTCTGATCTAGACTCTCTGCTAGAGGGAGAGGCTGTCTCAGCAGAGGAAGCCGTCGTTTCTGAGCTAGACGGTTCTGAGGTAGAGGCTGACTTTGGCGATCTAGAGGCTCTCCTAGATGAGCCGTCCTCATCGGCTGACCTAGAGTCTACAACCGATCTGTCTGCTGAAGCTGCAGCGCCGGAGGATGACTTTGCTGATTTGGAAGCTCTTCTAGGCGATGAATCTGAAGCTGATAGCAGCGAGTATGCGGCTGCAGAAGCTGCAGAAGCTGTTGGTGAGCCAGAAGAGAACGGCAATGAATTTGAGGACTTGGAGCGACTTTTAGAAGAAGCCGATCAGACGCTGGGTGGGGGCGGCTCAGCTGCTATGAGGTCTGCGCCTCAGCGATCGCGGCGTCCGACTAGACGGGGCGGCGGTATGCTAGGCGAGCAGACGATGCGCGTCTCGGTCAAGCACTTGGACAATCTCAGCAATCTGGTGGGAGAGCTGGTTGTCAACCGCAATACTTTAGAACAGGATCAAGAGCGGCTGCGTCAGTTTTTAGATAATCTGATGGCTCAGGTACAGCAGCTCAACGATGTAGGGCAGCGAATGCGCGATCTCTATGAGCGATCGCTGCTGGAAAGCTCTCTGATTTCGAGCCGTCAAAGCTATCAGCTAGCCGGTAGCCGTCGCCCAGAAGAAACCTCCAGCCACTCAACGGGTGCTACCTTTGATGCCCTAGAGATGGATCGCTTCACCGGCTTCCATACCCTCTCGCAAGAGATGATTGAGCTGATTGTGCGGGTGCGAGAATCGGCTTCTGACATTGGCTACACAATCGAGTCAACAGATCAGGTGACACGCCAGTTCCGTCAGGTAACAACTCAGCTTCAGGAAGGTCTAAACAAAGCCCGCATGGTGCCTTTTGCGCAGACCGCCGATCGCTTGCCGCGAGCGGTGCGCGACATTTCGGTCAAGTGCGGTAAGGAAGCTCGCCTAGTCGTAGAAGGGCGCGACACGCTCATTGACAAAATGATTCTAGAGCAGCTCTACGACCCCATGACCCATCTGGTCAACAATGCCATCACTCACGGGATTGAGCCGCCAGAAGTCAGAGAAGCTCAGGGCAAACCGCGAGAGGGCCAAATTACCGTTCGGGCTTTTTATCAGGGGAACCAGACGGTTATTTATGTAGCAGATGATGGCGCGGGCATTGATGCTGACTTGGTTAAAGAGAAGGCAGTTCAGAAGGGGCTAATTTCAGCCGCTGAAGCCCGCACTATCTCAGTTCATGATGTACACGAGCTGTTGTTCCATCCCGGCTTTAGTACCCGTGACCAGGCAGATGACTTTGCCGGACGGGGCGTGGGCATGGACGTGGTGCGCACCTATTTAGCCCAGATTCGCGGCAACATTACGATTGATTCTGAAATCGGTAAAGGCACCAGCTTCACCATTCGGCTACCGCTGACGCTGAGTATTTCCAAGGCACTGACCTGCATCAGCAATCAGGCCCGGATTGCCTTCCCGATGGACGGGGTTGAGGATATGCTGGATGTGCCCAAGGAGCGGGTGCAAGAGAACGATCAGGGACAAACCTGCATTCTCTGGCGCGATACGCTGCTGCCGTTCCAACCGCTTTCGGAACTGCTTCAGTTCAACCGAACGCTGGGTCGTGGCCGTATCTACGGCGGCAATCAAGACGACGAAATTACCTCTATCGTTATTCTCCGGAGCGCCAGCAGTCACATTGCGCTGCAGGTAGATCAGGTCATCGGTGAGCAAGAGATTGTGATCAAGCAGCTTGAAGGCCCTGTACCCAAGCCAATGGGTATTGCCGGAGCCACGGTGCTAGGAGATGGCCGCGTTATGCCCATTGCTGACGTTTTAGAGCTGATTGATCTCTCTATGGGACGTGTTCGCCGCGAGCCAAATACGTCTCTGTGGAGTCAGCTTGATGAAGGCGCAGTCGAGGAATCGGCAGAACCGGCCAAGTCAGAACCGACCGTCCTGATCGTAGACGACTCCATTACGGTACGTGAGCTGTTGTCTATGAGCTTCAACAAGGTGGGCTACCGAGTTGAGCAGGCTCGTGACGGTCAGGAAGCCTGGGAAAAGCTGCGATCGGGATTGCCCTGTGATTTGGTGTTCTGCGATATTGAGATGCCGCGCATGGATGGTTTAGAGCTGCTATCGCGGATGCAGAAGGATCCTGCTCTCAGCGATATTCCGATTGCCATGCTGACGTCTCGCGGTGCTGACCGACATCGGCAGATGGCTGTGGACTTAGGGGCTAGCGGTTACTTTACTAAGCCCTATCTGGAAGAAGTGCTGCTAGATGCGGCTCAGCGAATGCTCAACGGTGAAACGCTAGCCAGTGGCAAAAGCGGTAGTGTTTCTAGCTAGCGCGATCGCCACCTAGAGTCTACTTAAACCGACTATTTCTGAGTTCCGCAGGTTCTGGCGCTCTCCTGAGGGCCAGGTGCTGGCACGATGATGTAGCCGCTGGCGCGATCGCCATACACCTGATTCTGTTGCTGTCCGTGCCAGACCCAGTAGGCGGCGAGATAGGCGCAGGTGAGAGCATCTAGCTTGTCTTCTAGAGCTTTCAGCGCTGCGCCTTTTTGGTCAGTGTCAATAGTTAAGTTGAGCGTTAGCTGTGGCTGAAGCTGAGCAAAATACCGCTGCTGCAGCGCAAACAACTGGCCTAGCCCCTGCCGCCGCTCGGCAACTCTGCCTTTTTTATACTTGAGAATGCGAGACAGATTGAACAGCGTGATCGTGGCGGCGTGAGGATAGACCTCTAGCATGATTCGTCTGTCAGCGCTGCCATCAGTCGCGTGAGCAAAGCCGCGCTCTGCCAGGGCCGCAGTGAAGTCACGCATAGCGGGGTAAAAGGGGAGGTTTTGGTTAGCTGGGTAGCAGCCGGCATGATAGCGGCCAAAGTGCTGATGCAGTAGGCGATCGGGCAGGCGCATTCCAGAGACGTTAGGGATAATCAGAGGGGCATCAATGGCGATCGCAACCTGAGTTTCATTGGCAATAACCTGATCTAGCCAGTTCAAAACAGCCTGGTGAGTCTCAAGAACATCCCACTCGACAAATTCAATTCCGGCTGCCTCACGTCGCAGGTAGCAGACTCCACTGCTGGAACTGGCTAACCAGCCCAAATCAAGACCGATGAACATAATTCAAGGTTTTAAGTTCTCAGTTCTATTGGCTCGATTTATATCCAAAAGATTGCCTAAAAATAGCGCAGTCATATTCAATAAGGCAAAAACAAGCTTGAGTTCAATAAGGCAAAAACAAGCTTGAGTAATTTTTTGATGATGAAACTCAGTTCATCATCAAAAAATTATGGGTTTTAGAAAAACAGAATAAGTCTTTCAATACATTATCGCTTTGTGGTTGAAAAATTTTCAAACCAGCCACGTCGCTAGAAGAAAATACACATGGCGATCGCTGCCAAAACAGATGTCACTGTATTGAGCGAAGAACACTAAATTAGCCAAAGTGGTTCTAGACTATCTTGTTTTGACAGCTAAAATTGTAAGTCCGATGATTTCGTCTTCTGAATAACGAATCACAATGTCATCGTCAGTAACTTCACTATCGGTCGCTACTTTAGCGGGCGAGTGAAAGTTAATATAAAGAACATCTGCTTCTGCATCGTAAGCTGTCCAGCAGGAGTGCTGAACTTCTTTGATAGCTTTAGCTATGTTCAGATAGCTAGATAGGTTTAGCTGCGCTAAGGCCATATTTGCTTCTTATTCTCCAAATAACTTCGCCGCCTATTTAAAAAAGCAGTTACGATAAATCCATCTACAATTTCACCGCTCTTATACAGTTCTCGATACACAACTAACAGCCATTTACCAGGCTGTATCGTCTGTACAGCAATTAACTGACCATCGCGTCCCTCTAAGACTCTTTCAGGCTTTTCAATCGTTTTGAGTATTTGTGATTGTAGCGAAATTAGTTCTGGATGCTGAAAAACGATATGCTGCCATCTTTCCTCAGTAAGTCTAATTTTAACTCCGTTTACTGAGATACCTGTAGCTATCATACATACTCTGTATCTGAAATTTCAGAACAATAAAACAGTTTTTATTCAGGGCTATCTCATCGCTTTGTGGTTGAAAAATTCTCAAACCAACCGCGCCGCCAGAAGAAAATACACATGGCGATCGCCACAATTCCCATTACTCCCAGCGTCAGCGGATAGCCATACTGAGCGTCGAGTTCCGGCATATTCCAGGGAGAAGCCTGAGGATTAAAGTTCATGCCGTAGACTCCAGCAATGAACGTCAGCGGAATAAAAATGGAGGAGATAACCGTCAATAGCTTCATTACCTCATTCATGCGGTTGCTAACCGAAGATAGATAAACATCCATCAGACTAGAAGCCAGTTCCCGGTAGGTTTCTAAAATATCTAAGACCTGAATAATATGGTCATAGCAGTCCTGTAAATATACGCGCACTTCCGGGCTGACCAGGTCGTTGGTATCGCGGATCAGACTGTTAATAGCACTCCGCTGTGGCCAAATTGCTCGCCGTAGCGACATCAGTTCCCGCCGCAGATCGTGAATTTTTTCAATGGTATGACGAGTCGGATTTTCAACCACCTCATCTTCTAATTCTTCAATTAGCTCGCCGTAGTCTTCTAAAACTGGGAAAAAGCCATCAATAATGGCATCTAACAGGGTGTAGGCCAGATAATCAGCCCGGTGCTGGCGAATAACGCCATGATGTCTGCGAATGCGATCGCGCACCGGATTAAAACAGTCTAGCTCTGGTTCTTCCTGTACCGTCAGTAAGTAGTATTTGCCTAAAATAAAGCTCACCTGCTCGCTGTAAAAACCTCTACCAGAGGGCTTAGGCGTCACCATGCGAGCAATGATCAACAGTTGCTGATCGTACTGCTCCACTTTGGGCCGCTGCGGTACATTCACCACGTCTTCTAGCACCAGCGGATGCAGGTTAAAGATTTCGCCAACCTGCCGCAAAACAACCTCGCTCCCTAGCCCCCGCACGTCTAGCCAGGAAACCGATTCTGTATCCAAATAGGGGACACAATCGTAAGGAGCGGCAATATCAAGTCGGACTGCGTGCGCATCGTCGTAGTCAATCAGCACTATTTCTGGCGGTAAAGCGCCTGCTCCAATCGTGAGCGTACCAGGGCTGCTGCCAGGCAGGTCAAAGTGATAGTCCAAATAAGGCGGTTCTTCTTCCGTTTGGTCAACGGCCACAAAGGTTTGAGTCGGCATTGGCGGCTGATTGGCAAAGTCGTGGCGATCGCCATTAGAAGAATGAGTCATAAATCTGCTCAGCAATATTTCCTTAGCACTAACACAAAGAGGTACACAGCCATAGCCGTGCACCTCTTAATTTCGCCTTGAATCTGACGTAGCAGGCGGTCAGTAAAGCAACAGTGGGCCTACATCATGCCCATGCCGCCCATGCCGCCCATGCCACCCATACCACCCATGCCGCCCATGCCGGGATCGGCAGGCATCGGCGGTTCTGGCTCAGGCTTCTCAACTACAAGTACCTCAGTGGTGAGTACCATGCCCGCTACAGAAGCCGCGTCCTGCAGGGCTGAGCGTACCACCTTAGCTGGGTCTAGAATGCCGCTTTCTGCCAGGTTCTCTAGCGTACTCGTGAGCGCGTTGTAGCCAAAGTTAAATTCAGCCTCGCGCACTTTCTCAACGATCACTGAACCCTCTGCTCCAGAGTTGTCAGCAATCTGCCGCAGGGGGGCCTCTAGCGCCTTCATCACAATATCGACACCAACCTGCTCCTCAGCGCTCAAACTGTCTTTGAGCGGCTGCAGTTTCTTTGCTAGGTGGATCAGCGTTGTGCCACCCCCCGGAACGACGCCTTCTTCTACAGCCGCCTTGGTGGCGCTGAGAGCGTCTTCAATCCGCAGCTTGCGGTCTTTGAGTTCAGTTTCGGTGGCTGCACCTACTTTGATAACGGCCACGCCGCCTGCTAGCTTAGCTAAGCGTTCGGATAGCTTTTCCTTGTCATAGTCAGAGTCTGTCCGATCTAGCTCACGGCGAATCTGAGCAATGCGCTTTTCAATATCGGCCTTGGTGCCGCTTTCAGAAACGATCGTGGTGGAATCCTTGGTGATGGTGATTTTACGAGCGACACCGAGCATCTCTAGCGTCGCCATTTCCAAGTTAAGGCCCACTTCCTCCGCAATGACCTGACCGCCCGTGAGAACAGCAATGTCTTGCAGCAGTGCCTTGCGGCGATCGCCAAAGCCGGGTGCCTTGATTGCAGCGCCATTGAGAACGCCGCGCGCCTTGTTCACCACTAGAGTTGCCAGGGCTTCCCCTTCCACATCCTCGGCAATAATCAGCAGGGGCTGACCTTCGCGGGCAATGCGCTCTAGCACAGGGACTAAGTCCTGGATGGAACCGATTTTTTTATCGGTAATCAGAATGCGGGCGTTTTCTAGCTCAACGACCATCCGCTCCTGATCGGTGACGAAATAGGGCGAAATGTAGCCACGATCGATCTGCATTCCCTCGACCACTTCCAGTTCGGTGTTGAGAGATTTGGACTCTTCAACCGTGATCACGCCGTCGCGGGTGACCTTATCCATTGCCTGGGAAATCATCTGGCCCACTTCTTCATCGCTACCGGCAGAGACTGTCGCTACCTGCTCGATCGCGTTGCCTTCAACGGGCTTGGCAACGGCCTGGATTTCCTTTACCAGGTGGTTGACTGCTTTTTCGATACCGCGTCGGAGGCTGACAGGGTTGCTGCCTGCCGCCACGTTCTTGAGACCTTCCCGAATCATTGCCTGAGCCAGAACGGTCGCCGTTGTGGTGCCGTCTCCCGCAATGTCCTTGGTCTTAGAGGCCACCTCTTGAATCAGACGGGCACCCGTATTTTCTAAAGGATCTTCTAGCTCGATCTCTTTAGCAATGGTGATCCCATCGTTGACAATCTGAGGGGCTCCAAACTTTTTCTCTAAAACAACGTTGCGCCCTCTGGGGCCTAAGGTGATTTTTACCGCATCAGCCAAAGCATTCACGCCGCGTTCCAGCGCCTGCCGCGATGCCTCATCAAATACTACAAACTTTGCCATATCCAGCCTTCATAGCTCTGCCGTCTAAAACATTAGCACTCTACAACGTTGAGTGCTAACTTCGTTAGATTAGCTTCCAAAGCGGGGGCGGTTTAAGTCGCGATAACCGATCCTTGGGGGAGTAGGGGGAGATGTGTTGTTGAACAATGGGGAGTAGAGTTGCCTGTCGTGTATTTAAGGAGGGCAAAATTCAAGTCCAGCTTAGGTTGCCGGGTTTTCTCCCTTCGAGAGACACTTCGTGAACGACTTCGCTCAACCCTCTGCCTAGCTACGAATCGAGCATTGAGCGGAGTCGAAATGCGTCTCATCAATAAGCAGCCCTACTTGCCGAGGACTCGCACAAGATATGATACGTCTGCAAAACTAAAAAACTAAGGGTCAAATCGTAGCCACTCTAGCTACCCTGATCACTGCTCAGCCCCATACTCTCCATCCCACAACTCCCCATCTTCCCTTAATCCTTGTGTCTTCCCCTCTCTATCTCCAGACCCCTCAGGCTATTCGCGATCGCTGTGGCTATCTCTTCGATCTCGCCTACGATGACCAGCTTGATCACTTTCGCGTCCGGCTAGAGCAGCTAGAGCCAACGGCGGCTTTTGTCCTGGAGGTGATGCGGCAGCAGTATCCTAATCTGGACGTGCCGTTTCATTCCCGCTGGCGGCATTTCGAGGTGGCGGGGCGATCGCGGGCGGACAGCTTAGCTGAGCGCATGACCGGGGCTACTGCCACAGAGATTGCCAGAATGCAGTGCGATCTGGCAGTGGTGAGCGTGCTGCTAGATGCGGGAGCGGGCGATCGCTGGCAGTATGTAGAACCTGAAACAGGGGAAATATTTAGGCGCTCAGAGGGGCTGGCGATCGCTAGTCTCAATCTATTTAAGCAGGGACTTTTTTCTAGCCAGGTCGAGCGGCCTTGGCAGGTCGATGCGGCGGGGTTGGCAAAGATTACCTTAGAGCAGCTAGCAGCAGGATTTCAGCACGCAGAAGACAATCCGCTGGTGGGATTAGAGGGGCGGCTGCATTTGCTACAGCGGTTGGGACAGGCTTTACTCAATCATCCTGAGTTTTTCGGCTCAGAACTGCCGCGTCCGGGACACCTAGTAGACTACCTGCAAGCCCAGCCCCAGCCTGTCTCGGCGGCTCAGGTTCTGACATTGGTGCTGCAGGGATTGGGCGATATTTGGCCAGGGCGGATTGAATGGGAGGGAGTAAACCTGGGCGATGTGTGGCCCCATCCAGCGCTGAGCGGTACCGAAGCGGGCGATCGCCTTGTGCCGTTTCACAAGCTGTCGCAGTGGCTCACCTATTCGCTACTGGAGCCTTTGCAAGGGGCTGGACTAGAAATTGTGGGGCTAGATGAACTGACCGGACTGGCCGAGTATCGTAACGGTGGCCTCTGCATAGACATGGGACTGCTAGAGCCAAAGCATTTGGAAGTGACAGGCGCTCGCCATCTGCCAGGATCCCCGGTCATTGTGGAGTGGCGGGCGCTGACGGTGATTGCCTTAGACAAAATTGCCCAGCAGATACGCCAGCAGCTTGGCTTAGAGGCGGCGCAGCTACCCTTGGTGAAAGTTTTGCAGGGCGGCACCTGGACAGCGGGGCGACAGTTGGCTAAGCAGCGGCGCGGGGGGCTGCCCCCAATTCAAATCGCCAGCGATGGTACCGTGTTCTAAACCTCTAACAGCCCAGGAGGCGGCGTAATTTCGACATAGCCCTGCTCTAAATTCACCACGGGCACAATGGCTGCCACAAACGGAATCAGAACGGTTTTGGCTTTAGCTGCTTTGGCCTTTTTGCGCTTATTGCCCGTAGCTGCCATGGCTGCCTCTGTCTCTGTGGTTTGAGGCAGCGCTATCTGTAGCAGGTCGCTGCCAGCCGAAAACACATCGACAACGGTACCAACCGCTACCTGACTGGCCTGCTCAATTACCTTAAGACCGATCAGATCAGCCACATGAAATTCACCTGGTTCGAGCGGTAGGCGATCGCCTGCGGGTACCAGGAGCAGGCTGTTGCGTAGCGCTTCTGCCTGCTGGCGATCGCTAACTCCTTTCAACTGCACCACATACAGCCCTTTGCCCTCAATCAGCCGCCCACCCAGCAGCTCTACAGCTTCTGGCTCCGTCTGCGGCGATCGCTGCAGCCAGCGAGTTCCCGGCTCTACAAACCGCTCCGGAAAGTCACTGTTGGGATAAATTCGCACTTCACCCCGGAGTCCCTGGGGGGCGACAATGCGACCAATTTCTAGCCATTCGGTCATTCCTAACCCCTGACGGCCAGTTCTGGCTGTGGTGCTTGGGTATAGACGCGATCGACCAGATTGGCTAAATGGCGCAGGGCCGTCACAATTTCGCTATCGGTTGCCGTCAGGCTAATTCGAATACACTGCTGCATGTGAGGCCAGTCTTCCTTCAAACCGGGGAAGAAAGGACTACCGGGCACAACGATAACGCCGTACTGCTTCAGTTCCTGATAGAACTGCCAGTCAGTCATCGGCAGATCTTGAAACCACAGCCAGGCAAAGATAGCCCCTTCTCCTCGGTGCAGGAACCAAGGGGCTGACTGGGGCATGGCCTGATTGAGAGTCTGCTCTAAAATCTCAAACTTGCGCTGATAGTGAGGGCGAATGACGCTGTCAGAAATTTCAGCCAAAGCGCCAGAGGCAATAGCGCGCGCCGCGATCGCCTGTCCGTAGCGAGAGGAGTGAATACACAAATTGGTCTGAAAAGACTGCAATATTTGGATAATGCGCTCATCTCCCAGGGCAATACCAATACGTTCACCAGGCAGGCCCGCCTTAGAGAGGCTCATGCAGTGAACTAAATTTGGCCCGAACAGCGGCTGCATGTCGGTAAAGTTCAAGGCTGGAAATGGCGGGGCATAAGCCGAATCGATCAGGACGGGGACATTGTGTGGGGCGGCCAGCGCGGTAATTTTCTGTACTTCTTCGTCCGTCAGCACATTCCCTGTGGGGTTACAGGGCCGGGAAAAAAGCACAAACCCGGTCTGCTTGGTAATTTCTAGCTGGCTAAAGTCAGGGCGATATTTAAACCGATGGGGTTCAAATCCTAGGTCTAGGGTAGGCCTATAGGCTCTGAGGGCTTCGGGATAGAGGGTAACGCCGCCATAGCCCGTATAGTCAGGACTCAGAGGCAGCACAATCTGCTTGAGCTCGCCGTCAGTGGTATAACCCCCAAGGGCATTGGCCGCATAAAAATAGAGTGCTTGGCTACCCGGAGTAATCAGAATGTTGCGATCGCTCAGGCTCAAACCATAGCGCTGATTAAAGTCGTTTAGGACAGCGTCAATCAGGGGGCGATAGCCCTGGCTAGAGCCATAGCGACAGACAACTTCGCCGTACTCATTACTGGCTAGCAAATCAGCCGTGCAGTCGCGCCAAAGCTGTTCAACCTCCGGCAAAATCACCGGATTGCCCGCGCTCAAATTGATGAATTCTTGACCATGACCGGCCCGCAGGGTCTCAATGATATCTTTCATGATGGCCCGCACCCCGGTCAGATGGGACATCTGTTCACCAAATTGCGTTAAGGCAGGAGTCATAGGCGTTGGCAGCTTAAAGTATTCAAGAGGGACAGAGAAAATGCTCTAGACATTGGCGGATGGCTCAATCTGCGCATCTCACCCAGCAAATAGCTGCTCAAGCAGCTATTTGTAAAAGCTATTTACTGTCAGGATTTCCATCAATCATAACCGAAGTAAGCTATGGCCCCTACGTTGATCCTAATTATTGCGGGGTAGTCTGCGGCTGATGGAGCCCCTAACTTCACTCACTGGGTTCAGCTAAAATGTATTTTAAGTTGCTTTTAAATTTGATTGGTATTGCTTAAAAAATTAAGAAACCGCCCAAGCTAAACGCTTAGGCGGAGTGTGGTGTGAGGAGTGAACGGAAACTTCCGTCTCCGCTATTTTCCATTCTAAGCGACGGGTTCAAAAATGCCACCCATCCGGAAAACTGCTTGAAAAGTCTTAAAGTTTTACAAAGACCTCGCTAAAAATTTACTTGCCCATGCCGAGCTGCTGAGCTTTCTGATAGACTTTCCCTTCAGTTAGCAGAGAGGGGGCAATCACCACTTCCACTTGCTGCATTTCCTTCAGATCTTTAGCGCCCAAAGTGCCCATACTGGTCTGCAAAGCGCCCAGGAAATTGTGCGTACCATCGTCTAGCTGAGCTGGCCCTCGCAAAATTTGCTCTAGTGTCCCTGTTGTCCCGACGCGAATGCGGGTACCCCTGGGCAGTACCGGGCTAGGAGTCGCCATGCCCCAGTGAAATCCCCGTCCGGGGGCTTCTTCAGCTCTGGCAAACGGTGAGCCAATCATGACGCCGTCAGCCCCGCAGGCAATACATTTACAAATGTCACCTCCTGTGACCAGACCGCCATCGGCAATCACCGAAACATACCGCCCCGTCTCACGCTGATAGTCATCGCGGGCCGCTGTGCAGTCTGCCACCGCCGTTGCCTGAGGCACCCCAATGCCTAAAACGCCGCGAGAAGTGCAGGCCGCTCCCGGCCCAATGCCAACTAAAACAGCAGCAGCCCCCGCCTTCATCAAATTCAGCGCTACTTCATAAGTGACGCAGTTGCCCAAGATGACCGGCATCGGCATCTCCTGACAGAACTGAGTCAGATCTAAGGGCGTCACCGATTCAGGGGAAAGGTGAGCTGTAGAAACCACGGTAGCCTGAACAAAAACCAGATCGGCTCCCGCCTCAGCCACAGTGGCACCATAGCGAGCGGCTCCTGCAGGGGTGAGGCTAACAGCCGCAATCCCGCCCTGGTTTTTAATCTCTTCAATTCGCTGTTGAATCAGTTCAGGCTTGATCGGCTCGGCATACAGCTTCTGCATAAGCGTGACAAATTCGTCTTTGCCCACAGCGGCGATTTGATCTAAGACCGGATTGGGATCGGCATAGCGAGTTTGTATCCCCTCTAGGTTGAGTACACCCAACGCGCCTAGCTGGGATAGCAGAACGGCCATTTTGACATCAATAACGCCGTCCATAGCGCTGGCAATGATGGGAATTTCCCGCTCAATATTGCCAATCTGCCAGTGGGTATCAGCTAGTTGTGGATCTAGCGTCCGTGGGCCAGGTACCAGCGCAATTTCATCAATACCATAAGCTCTACGCACCTCTTTGCCCCGACCAATTTGAATATTCACGTTCCCCCCTTTGTGCTAAGGCCCTTTAGTTAGCCTAACAGTAAAGATTAAGAATATAAGGCGGATGGCTCCTTCAGCAAGCCAGTGCTAGCAGCTGGCGGAACGGCTGGCGATCGCAGAGAAAGCCCAAATCTCGATAGACTAAAAACTTGCTGGCTTAAGCGAGTACATACCTAACCCTCATTCAGCCTCGGTTGAATCAAAACAGTTCGGAGCAGTCTGCAGTGAACCTATCTTCTTTAAGCTTTTTTCATCATTTACGGTCGGGCAATCGTCAGTTTGCGGTTATTGGCTTAGGGCGTTTTGGCCGAGCGGTTTGCTCGACGCTGCATCAGCTCGGCTATGAGGTACTGGGGGTTGATGTCGATGAGCGGCGGGTGGCTCAGATTCTCACCGATCAGCTAGCCACTCATGCGATTCAGCTAGACTCAACTGAGCCTTCGGCGCTGCGAGAGGCGGGCATTGCCGATATGGATACGGTCATTATTGCCATCGGCAACTACATTCAGGAGAGTATTATCACAACGCTTAATGTCAAAGAAGCCGGCGTGCCTAACGTTATTGCCAAAGCCTCCACCGAAATTCACGGCAAGCTGCTGGATCGGGTCGGGGCTGACCGCGTGGTGTTTCCAGAGCATGAGATGGGCTGCGAGCTGGCGCGATCGCTCACCCGGCCCGGCATCTTAGATCGCTTTGAGCTAGACCCTGATCACAGCATTGTGGAGGTGATTGTGCCAGAAGCCTTTGATCAGAAAACGATTGTGGAACTGGATTTGCGTAAACGCTACGGGCTGACGCTGATGGCAATCAGCACTGAAGAATCTCCCAACAAGTTTGAAGTCAATCCCAGTCCGGTAACGCGCCTGAGGGCAGGCACCATCATGGTCATGATTGGTTCTAACAAAGGCATCGATCGCTTACCCATGCCTCACAGCAGCGAGGTCATCGGATGAAAGTCATCGGCCTGATCAGCGGCACTTCGGTAGACGGGATTGACGCTGCCTTAGTTGAGATCAACGGCAGTGGCTTCGAGATCACGGCAGATTTGCTAGCCAGTAAAACTTATCCCTACGAGACAGCACTGCAGCAGCAAATTCTAGCCGCCTGCGCCGGAGAAACTCTGTCCCTATCGGATTTAGCCGACCTAGATGATGCGGTAGCAGCCGCTTTTGCCCACGCGGCGCGATCGCTGCAGGCGTCAGCTCAGCCAGCCGAATTGGTGGCTTCTCACGGTCAGACGGTCTTTCACCGCCCGCCCCAAAGCGAACAGTCTGGCCCCTCAGCCCTCGGCTATAGCCTGCAGCTAGGCCGAGGCGACGCGATCGCTCATCTCACCGGACTGCCTACTGTCAGCAATTTTCGGGCTGCCGATATTGCGGCTGGCGGCCAGGGAGCGCCGCTCGTGTCTCCGGTGGATGCCTGTCTGCTAAGCCATTTGCAAAAGCCGCGCTGTGTGCAAAACTTGGGCGGTATCGGCAATGTCACCTATTTGCCCAGTCGCCAGCAGCAGGGACGTCCCGGCGAGATGGCAGGGGTTTTTGGCTGGGACACGGGGCCCGCCAACAGCCTGCTAGATTTGGCCGTAGCTCATTTTTCTCAGGGTAGACAAACTTACGATCGCGGCGGCGCTTGGGCAGCTCAGGGAACGCCCTGCCAAGCCTTGTTAAATCAGTGGCGACAGCAGCCCTACTTTCATCAGCCACCGCCCAAATCTACGGGACGAGAACTATTTGGCTGGCAGTACTGGCAGCAATGCCTAGCCGATGCTCAAGCTTACAGTCTGTCCTCTGCCGACATGCTGGCAACGCTGACTCATCTGACCGTAGCCAGTATTGTGCAAAACTATGCAGACTTTTTACCGGAACCCGCCGCAGAGGTGCTGCTCTGTGGCGGTGGCAGTCGCAATCACTATCTGCGCCAGCAACTGCAGCAGGCTCTAGATCCAGTCCCCGTCTTGACAACAGATGAAGTGGGGCTGAGTGCTGAAGCCAAAGAAGCGATCGCCTTCGCGGTGCTAGGTTTCTGGCGCTATCACGGCGTTCCCGGCAATCTGCCCAGCGTAACCGGGGCCAGCGAGCGAACTCTCCTCGGTGATTTGCACAAACCGGCAGCAGGCAACTTTGCAGACAGCCGGGTACATTCCGTGAAAAGATTGTAAACAGCGGGCATGTTGAGATAGAGTCTGCTCGCCTGCCGGGGTTAGACTTTATCTTGAAAGGTAATACCAAATAAGTTACAGCTTGAACAAGCGGATTGCTTAGCAGCGGCTATCATCTTCACGAGATGAACCATGAGGCTGTTTAAGGCGGTAGCCGGCCTTGGTATCAACCAGAAAAACTGTAGGCTTTTTAGGTAGCGAATTCGTGGGGCATAGCTTTCTAATTGAACCAGGGCGCTGGACTCTTCAGGGCAATTGGCTAGAGCGAGATTCAATGCCTGTGAGCGTCAAAGGCAAGACTTTGATTGTCTGGGGTCATGATGACTGGTTCACTATGGTGACTAAGCTCAGTTTCCCCAGTACAGCGCTCGATGAGATTGCGCTGCAGTACCGAGGTCGGCTGACTAGCGGAGAGCGTCAGTATACCTTTGTGCTGCAGCATAGCATTCTAGGCCGGGTTGAGGGGGAAGGCTGGGTTGCGCCGGAGTCAATTGTTCAGCGTTATTGGGTACTCGGCGATCGCCAGCGCCGCACTGGTTTTGAAACGCTTTACTGCGTAGGAGACGATAAATACCACCTCTCCAGCGGCATTATGGCTGGCCATTATCTTACCAGTGCGATGGAAGCTACCCTAGAACGACAGGGGTAGGTTCGCACTTTTCTCGGTCTACAGGCAGCTCAGAGGCGTCCCAGCCAGCTCTGCTAAATCTTTAAGTAAAGCTCGCCTGGCTTTCATGGTAGAACCTGAGGCGATCGGGTAAAGTTTATAAAGACCTTGCGCGAATTTACGGAGCGAATGGCGAGCAGCTAGAGGCCAGTTCTGATCAGATCGGCAGCTTAAGGTTTAATAGGGAGTAGAGGAGACCAAAGCTAGCGGCTTAAGGAACCCAGGGTGTAGCGCAGATTACCGCATAGCCGTAGACAGATCTCTGACCTATTAAAAAATATAAAGACTGATGGCGCTGAAACTCTATTGTCGATCGCCTAAGAACCCTAGCAGCTTGCTGTCAGCCCTCAGTCTGACAGACAAGATTGCAATTTATAAACAAGCTGGGAACTCTATCAGTGAATTCAAGTATCTAAAGATAGCCTTCTGATTATTTGATCATACCTGTTGAAACAGTCGCTTCGTCAAGGCACACTAACGCCAATGTCAGACCTCAACCCTCAACGTAAAATAGACAATCGCTACAGGCTGATTGAGCAAATTGGCCAAGGCTCAATGGGGCGTGTGTATTTGGCAGAAGACATGCTGCTGGGGGATGTCAAAGTCGCTATTAAATTTTTATCGCAAACTCTGCTGACGGAAAAGCTGAAAGATCGCTTTGTTCGGGAGGCGACCACCTGTGCTCAGCTAGGTCAAAAGAGTATTCACGTTGTTCGCGTAACTGACTATGGCGTCAACGAAGACGAAGTGCCGTTTTACGTCATGGAGTATCTCAGAGGTAAAAGTTTAGGCGACATCATTAGCACCCAGCCGTTGACCATTCCCCGCTTTTTATCCCTGTGTCGTCAGATTTGTCTAGGGCTGATGGCAGCGCATGAAGGAATTGTCATTAAGGGCAAACAGTGCCCTATTATCCACCGCGATATCAAGCCCAGCAATATCTTAGTGACCCAAGATCCGACCCTAGGTGAACTGACTAAAATTCTTGATTTTGGCATTGCTAAACTGCTGCAGTCAGGAGCGGATCAGACCAACTGCTTTATGGGGACGCTGGCCTATGCTTCCCCAGAACAGATGGAAGGCCGGGAGCTAGACAGCCGTTCCGACATCTACAGCCTCGGCATTATGATGTTTCAGATGCTGACCGGACGGCTGCCGGTGCGGGCGGAGACAAATTCTTTTGGTGGCTGGTACCGGGCACACCACAATCAACCGCCTCGCTCTTTTGCTGCTGTTGAGCCAGCGCTTAAGCTGCCTAAGCGACTAGAAACCCTAGTGATGAGCTGTCTAGACAAGGAGCCGCAAAATCGCCCTAACAGCGTCAAAGCGATTTTAGAGGATCTCAGACCTTTAGAAGAGCGCTTTGGCGTAGGTCTGCGGCTGAGCCAGCACATTGGCCGTACCCTCTCTCGTTTACCCGTTACTAAAGCCAAGCCAGAGGGCAGACGCGAGGTTTCTGAGGATCAGTTTTGCCGCTTTGCTTCGTGGCCCAAAGAGAAACCTATTGCTGAAATTGTGTTTCCTGAAATTCTGCGGATGAGCGATCGCAAGCTTCCTTCCGTCTGGATGATGCTGCAAACTTCCTTTCAGTCAGGAGACATTCGGATTCTCTATAACAACTGCATCTGCACCATGAGTCCGCATCCGATGGTGCTTTGGTTGACGGTACTCCACGTTAAAGGACAGGGACTGCGCTGGCTGCCCTGCTACTTGGACTTGAAGCACGCTGGTAGTCAAGAACTGGCTTGGCTATTAGGTCAAACCGGGCGCTATAAGCTGCTGTTTTTCAATCTCAATGAGCCACGTAACTGCGCTCAGGTGCTGACAGCCAGCATTGCCTTGTCTCAGTGTCAGCTACTCAAAGAGTGGGTCACGATGGGCCGTGTCCAGACTTCGATTGGCAACCCACAGCAGAGCAAAGAACTGCTGCGTAACGAGTTAAACACTGTGCTCAAGCCTAAGATTCAAAAGACGCTGGCGGCAACAACGCTGTCAAATGCGTCACTCAACACGTCCATGTAAGCCCGGTCGAGCGGCAGGCTTTTCGCAGCGTCATGTTTAAGTCCGAGGCTGCACAGCCTCCACCTGCGATGTCTGTGGAAAACGCCTGACTAAGATTGCTGCTGGGGCGGAAAATAGATGACGGGATGCCAACTACGCCGCAGGATGTCCTGCGTCATGCTAGGCACTGACCATCTGAGGAAACGGCCCCGGCTGCCCGGACAAACAGCGATCGCGCTAATATCGTGTACCTCGGCTGCCATCAGAATCTCTTCAATGGGAGACCCCTGGCGCACCTCAGTTTTGACCTCTAAATCCGGTAAATCTAGCTCGGCTTTGACAGCTTCCAGCTTTTCCTGGGCGGCCCCGATTGGATCAGAAGCCTGAATCTCGCGGCGGGCACTATCGTCAATCACCCAGCAGAGACGGCAGGTTTCCAAAGCGCGATTGGCTCTGGCCTGAGCCTGCTGTTTTACCTGGCTTACCAAATAGTCAGCTCCCTCGCTGCCATCGTAGGGGATCAGGAAATAGCGAAATAGATGCTGGCAGCGCAGGCCTAGTTCCTCAGTGGTGTAGGCAGAAATAAGCTGGGGCCGCAAAATTAGCAGCGGCACAGACGTTTTTTCAGACAGCTCAATCGTTGTGCTGCCAAAGATGGTTTCGCGCAGGAGCGATCGCGTCGGCATCCCCAGCAGAATCACGTCTGCCTGATGCACCTCGGTCTGCTTCAAAATGTTGTCAATAACCCGGCCTGACTGAACCTCTACCTTGACCGTGACGCCCTCTGGAACGTTCGTTAGGGCTGCGGCCAGCTGCTGCTTGGCGGCTTCTACTTTGTCAGTGTCAACCCGAGGTATCTCTCGATCTGCTTCTAGAGAAACGTTGTTAAAAAAAACAATGTAATTTGCCCCGCCTGCAACTAAGTTGGGGACGAAATCTACTAGACGGTAAAGACCGTCAGAAAAATCTGTACAAATAAGAATACGCTGGTACATTTTGACTCTACTGAGTGGAGCAGCGACTCACTGAAAGGTTCCTTTGTTCAAGGTAACATTCCGTGGGTCTTATCCCTGGATGAATCGTCTTTATGCTCCGTCAGAGAGGCTGTAGACAGAAGATTTTATCGAACCAGACATAGTCAAAGAAAAATAATTAGGCCAAAAATAAAATTCAAAGTTACAGATTGACGCCCCATTATCCCCGGCTCCCTTCCAGCAGAATTGAGCAAGAGAGGGAGGTCGCCATACCTGAATCGAATGCTGACGCCCTAAAACTCAGGAGTAGGCTCAATGCCCCACTCTTGCTTGAGGAAACTCTTGTAAAGGGTTTCGCGCATCATCATTTGTTCGTACAGCTTGACGAGAAACTGCTGGGCCTGCTCTCGGCTCATCCGCTGTACCTGATTCTCAAACGAACGCAGGCTGAACTCCTGTTCTAGAGAGAGCTTATTAGATTCGTGCATAGCAACCTCCATAGGCTGAGAGATAACGTTAGCTGGAGAAAAATTCCCCGTAGACCGGAAGCCATCTGATCAGAACTGGGAAAGTCCCGATATGCTCCAGTTGTTTACAAAATATAACAACTGTTTGACAAAATGGCTATCAGTCTAGAGGCTTAGGTTAAATCTTAAATAAAGACCTCCGGATGCGTCAGTACACAAGGGAGTACCCTTGCAGCATAGTTAGCATTTATAAATAAGTAAAAATGCTCAATGTAAACATAAAGCGATCGCTGGGTTGAGTTCTTTTAATAGCAACAGGTTGCCGCTGCTGCAAGCATTAGAGAGGCTTTTGAGCGGAAGCAGATTGGCTTAATGCAGCTACTTAGGATTCTTCAGCCCGTAGGTAGAGAACAATAACTGTAATGTTGTCTCGCCCACCTTTGCTTTTGGCCGCTTCCACTAGAGCATCAGCCGCTGCTGCGCAGGCTGGATTCGCCTGAAGCTGTCCGGCAATCATCCCATCTGTCAGCTCCTCAGTCAGGCCGTCGCTACAGAGCAAAAAGCGATCGCTAGCCTGCATTGTCACTGTTTGCAAGCTGATTTGGGTCAAATCTTCCCGGCCCAGACACTGGGAGAGGACATGTCGCCAGGGATGACTTTTAGACTGTTCTGGCGTTAGCTCACCTTCACGAATTGCTCGGGCCACCCAGGTATGATCTTCGGTGATCTGCTCTAGCTTATCGGCTCTGAGGCGGTAGAGGCGAGAATCTCCCACATGAGCGCACCAAAGCTGTTCACCCCGAAACATTAAGACAACGGCAGTCGTGCCCATGTCAGAGCGCTCTGGATGGCTACTTTGATCGCTGAGGATAGCATCGTTGGCCTTAAAGAAAGCATCGCGCAGCAGCTCCTGAGAAGACTCTGCGATGTGCCAGTGCTTATCGAGATGGGCGCTAATAACGTCAGTGGCTAAGCGGCTAGCTTCCTGTCCGCCCGCGTGCCCTCCCATGCCGTCGGCCACAATAAAAAAGCGGCCTTCTGTATCTAGGTAATAAGCATCCTGATTGTTGGCTCGTAGTAGTCCCGGATCGGTTGAGCCTGCAAAAAAACGTTTCATGGAACTTGATACCTCCGGGGTCAAGGCAGGCGTTCAGCTCGGCTGAGCTGGATTAAGAGTCGTATTAAGGCAAATCCTAACAGGGCTGCGATCGCGGCGATAATGCCTGCTAGCCAGAGAAATTCGGAAACCAACAAAATAGTGGCTGAGAGCGTAAAGGCACCAATTAGCAGAGAATAATTAGTCGCCATGTTGACGCCGCTCACTCGCCGCAAAATTCGATCCGTTTCAATCGAGCGCACTCGTACGCGAATATCGCCGCGCTCCAGCTTTTCCAGCGTGTCCTCAATTCGTCGGGGAAGACCTAGCGCCGTGCTGCTCACCTGAGCGGCCTGACGCCCTAGCTCACCCAGCAGGCTGTTATTAGGATCTGTTGAGTTTCCGTTAGTCATGAGCTGTGTTGCAAAAGGTTTAGCAGCTTCCATGAAATTAAAATCGGGATCAAGCCCTTTACCGACTCCTTCCAGAGTCGAGAAAGCCCGCATGACGAAGGTGAAAGTTGCCGGAAAGCGAAAAGGCTGATCGTAGGCAACCGCGTAGAGGTCATCGCTGATGGCATTGATTGACTGTTCTTCAAAGGGTTGATCCATGAAGTTATCCAGAATGTACTGGATTGAGCGCCGCACTGGCCCCATATCGTCAATCTCAGCTAATGCCCCCAGTTCAACCAGGGAAGCCATGACCCGATCGGCATCACGCTGAGCAATACCGAAAAAGGTACGCATTAGGCGCTCCCGCGTTAGCGGCTGCACCTGACCCATCATGCCGAAGTCATAGAAGATGAGTGCACCCTCTGGACTCACCGCAATATTACCAGGATGCGGATCGGCATGGAAAAAACCATCATTTAAGAGCTGCTGCAAATAGGCTCTAGCACCTAAATACGCTAAACGCTTGCGATCTAGACCTGCCGCTTCCAAAGCTTCGTAGTGGCTAATCTTAATACCCGGTAGGTACTCTAGGGTCAGAACACGGGGAGAGGCATAGCGCCAGTAGACACGAGGAACTTTAACCCAATCCTCTTCAGCAAAATTACGCCGAAAAGTATCAGCGTTACGGCCTTCGGTTAAATAATCAATTTCTTCCCAAAGGATGCGGCAGCACTCCTCATAAATGCCAATCCAGTCTCGCCCCCGGCCCCATTCTCGGTGACTCTGAAAGTAGCGGGCAATTCCTTTGAGTACTTTCAGATCAATAGTAAAGAGCTTTTTGAGGCCCGGACGCTGCACTTTGACAACGACTTCTTCGCCAGAGTGGAGCTGCGCCCGATGGACCTGCCCTAAGCTAGCCGCTGCTAAAGGTATGGGATCAAAGCTGCGGTAAAGGGTTTGAATAGGCTTGCCTAGATCTTCCTCTACGATTTGGCGCGTCTGGTCGTAGCTGAAAGCCGGCACCCGATCTTGCAGCTTAGAAAGCTCTTCGACATACTCAACCGGAAATAAATCGGCCCTAGTTGAAAAGAACTGCCCTACCTTGATGAATGTCGGCCCCAAGTCCAGCAGCATCTCACGAATCCAGACAGCTTGGCGGCGCCGCCGAATCGCCTGCTTCTTGTCGGTAATGGTCTGATTGCTGTAGCTCCAGGCTTTGCTATACAGCCAGCGAGCCGAAAGCAACCGCAGCACAAACGACCAGATATCGATGAAGCGCCGAGTTGTTGAGTAATGGCTGCGATTCCACCGATAAGCATTCTCTGTGTAATACTGGGGCCGCTTCTGACCGCCTGCATCTGTCAGCAAAGGCCCAGCATCCGCAGCAGGTGAAGGCTGCTGGCTTACCTCTGAATCCAGCGCGTGGGTATAAGAATCTACTGCATGAGAGACGGGGGCCGAGCTAGAAGCGGAGGTTTCAGCAAATGCAGTCAGTTCATCTGCGGCAACCGCATCAGATGAAGATGGTTCTGGATCTCTAGAGAGGGCAGACACTCAGGCTCCTGGCATAGGTCAATGCTATTAGCGTAAGAGAAAATCAAAACTAGCGCAGCCAGGCTTTAGCTAGCCGTTGTCCGATACTGCTGCAGCGTAGCTCTGACCTGAGCAATTTCAGCTCTTAGATTATCAATAGTAGCTTGCAAATCCTGGGTAGAGGTTTCGGGGGCAGTGCTGCTGGTGGCAGCCGGATTATTAAGTGCTTCGGCTTCCTCCCGCTGCGCCCGCGCCAGAACATCTTCTGTGAAATGCCGCAAGTTTTCGCGCTGCTCGGCATCAAAGCGACCCAGATTACTTAATCCCTCAGAAACGAGCTGTTCCGCTCGCTCGCTGACGGTTTCTGCTAAGGCCCTACCGATGAAAAAGGCATGAACGACAGGATTGTTCATGAAAAAATAATTTATACGTCTGCAACAAATTATAACTAAATTGCTCCCGCCCGCTGCTGTCAGTCTTGCCGCATTTTCTACAGCTCTCTTTCAGCTGACGGCGGCACCGACATTTCTGGAGCCGCTTCTAGGCGGGTGGGGGCAGGCACGGTTTTCTCTGCCGAACGAGCAGGAACGCCGCTATCAACTGCCGCATCTGGATTCGGGCGGTTGGGCGTTGACTCACTCCAGCTTTCTGGCGGTGAGTCTGTCATCGATTCGTCCACCGTTGCCGCATCGTCTACGAAAAAATCGTCGGTTGTTTCATCTACAACAGCGGGACTGGCAAAATCTTGCGCTGGATCAGAGACAGATTCAGGTATTGCTGTAGCGGGCGATCGCTCTGCCCAAGGCTCAGGCTCGGTGACCAACTGATCTTCTGGCTGAAATTCAAACGGTGTTTCCACTGGCTCTCGCCGCGTGTAGTTTTCATCTGGAGCGACAAAGGGCCGATCAAACTCGGCATCTGAGCCAGTCACGGGCCAGTCGGCCTGCTCCGGAAAGGTTTGCTCTGGATTGAGGCGGAGCGTGCCTGCTCCATTACTGCCCGAAAAACGAACAAAACTGCCAGCCCCTAAACCTGCCAGGCCCGCAGCGACAAAAACACTCAGCAGCAGTCGAGAATAATGCTTCATTGTCAGCGATTTGTGCGGCAAAAAATCTGAACTCAAGCCTTGAACATAGATCCCCAAGCCAGCTAGAACCTTCTTGAATCAGAGCTAGCCGTTTTTCTCCGCTTATCCTAGCGCTTTTACTGCGGCTGACTAGCTGGCATCTTGGGGTAAAGCATAGCGCTGCATGACAAAAGCGATCGCTTCTGAGCGATTTTCTATCTGACGATCAAGCGTTGCGGCCAGTACATCGTCTAGCATTTGCTTAAACTGAGGCCCCGGCTGGTAGCCAAGTGCTTTGAGGTCGTTGCCATCGATGGGAGCTTTGACCTGTGACCAGCGGGTGAGATACTGCCATATTTTCTGACCGATTGGCCGAGGCTGGCGGGCGCTCACCAGCAGCAGCAGGGGCAAATCGAAGCTGCGAAGCTGCCAGACAACCTGGCTGGGCTGCTGACCCGACGATAGGGTCTGCTGCAGTTTGGCCTCGACCGCTTCTAGCTGGGTGAGGCGGTCGATAGACTCATTGGGTAGCTGTAGGTTAGTCGCGACAGAGTGGCGAAAACGAGGCTCAAGCTGGGCAATTAAAACTTCTAAGCGAAGCTGCCAAGGGGCGATCGCAGTTTGAAACTGAAAGCGCTCTAGCCAGCGAGAAACGCGGCGGAGTTGATGCCAGAGGCGATCGCTCATCTCCAGCGAACTGTGCAAACATTTCAGGGCACCCAGCTTGTTCAATAATCCCAAGGCTGGCTGCCAGTAAGGTGCTTCCAGGATATACTGCAGCTCTCGTTTCAGCCGCGTTTGCAGCGCCGGCACCTTGGCTACCTGTTCCTGCATTTTGCTGTAAATACCGCTGCTCAAGGCATAGTGAATATAGTCTTCTGTCTGAGCCTCAATGCGAAACTGAAGCCGCACGGCAAAGCGAACGGCGCGGTAGATGCGGGTCGGGTCTTCAATGAAGCTGTTGGCGTGGAGCACGCGCACCTGCTGCTGCTTCAGATCAATGAGCCCGCCAAAGAAGTCCAACAGCATTCCGGGCTGGGGCGGTGTCAGCCGAATAGCCATCGCATTGATGGTAAAGTCGCGGCGGTAGAGATCTTGCCGAATCGAGCTAGCTTCTACTTCGGGGTTGGCTGCCGGATAGGGATAAAACTCAGTCCGAGCGGTGGCAATATCAATCATCAGAGGCGTATCAGTCTCACCATGCCAAATGAGGGCAGCAGTTTGAAAGCGACCATATACCTGTAGCTCAGAGGCCGGATAGCGCTGCTGTACCAGTTGCGCTAGCTCAACACCGGCCCCCGCCTGAGCAGTCTGATAAAACCCATCTACTACCAGGTCAACATCCTGCAACTCTAGGGTGTCAGCCTTGCTCAAAAAGAAATCTCGCACGACGCCACCCACCACGTAGAGATGCCAACCCCGCTCAGCGGCAGCTTTGGCCATGAGCTGCAAGATTTCCCGCAGCCGCACTGGCAGCCGCTGGCTGAGCTGCTGTTGCACCGTTTTGGCTGTCGTCGCTGATGAGTCAGTTGCCTCAGACGGCGAATTTAAAGCACCTTCCATCTGTTTTTGCTGCCGCTGTCTGAGGACATCAGTGCGGGTGACAATGCCCAAAAGTTGATTCTCGGCCAGCACTGGCAGCCGACCCACGTCGTAAGTCACCATTAGCGATTCAATTTCCGGCAGTGGCGTCTCCGGCGTAATGGTTTTGAGCCGGGTGCTCATGTATCCCTTAACCGGAGCGTGACTAAAGCCGTGATGCAGCGCTAAGTCAATATCCCGGCGAGAGATGATACCAACCAAATTACCCTCCGCATTGACCACCGAAAGGCCGGAATGCCCATAGCGCAGCAAAATCCGCTGGGCTTCTGCGATCGTAGTCTGCGGTCGAATCGTGCGTACTGGCGAAGACATCAGTTCCCGTGCGGTGGGCGGCTGGGGAACTTGGTGCTTGAGCTGCTCAACGAGCTGATTGAAGGTTTGCGCTGGATCTGGGCTACGGGTGGTCGCCGCAGCGGCAGTGGCATGCCCACCGCCGCCAAGTGGCTCTAAGAGCTGCGCTAGATTGATGCCCTCATCTAGACGGCGATCGCGCGATCGGCCAATCACCATTAGCTTGCTAGTGCCGGGGTCTTTAAGTTCATAGTGGGCACCCAAAAGTAGGACATCGCTGTTAGTGATAGACATGAGCCGACTGGCCAGCCCCGATAGTCCTGGCAGATACGCCGCCAAAGGCAGCAAGACCCAAGCGAGCTGGTATCCCTGCATGATGGCGGTTTGCAACTGACTGAGCGCTTGAGGCAGTAAATCCTGAAGCTGAGGCGCAAGTCCAGGTTCGACAAACTCGGAAATAGATCTCATGCTAGCGCCCTGCTCCATGAGCCAGGCCAGCGCTCTAGCGTCTCGCGCAGTCGCTTGCTCGTAGGTCAGCGAGCCGGTATCAACATGTATGCCCAGCGCCATCACGGTCGCTTCGGCCAGTGATGGCTGTAGGCCTCTTTGCTGCAGCATCTCCACAATTAGAGTCGTCGTCGCGCCGACTGGCTCAATGAGGTAGTGATGAGCGGCAATATCCGCCTCACTCTCAAGGTGGTGGTCATAAATAGTGATCTCAAGCTGCCGCTGCTCCGCGAGATCGAGCCAGTCCTGTACGGGTGAAAATCGCTGCCGCTGCTGAGCATCTACCAAAGTAAGCGCCTGAATTTTGTCAGGATCAACCGCCCGCCGCTCAATGAGCGGATACTCGTCTCGGTGTAGGGCTAGAAAGTTCTGTACGGTGGGATGACAGCCGCCGGTTAAGACAATGCGGGTACCGGCCTGAAGACGGGATAAGCCAACGGCGGCGCCGAGGGTATCAAAATCGGCAGTGGTATGACAGAGAACTAAGTGCATGGAAAATCACAGGGCGCTAAAAAATAGGAGAAACGATCACGCCAGCTAGTTGGCAGAGGAACTTTTGCAAGGGGTCTAATTTCTGATAGCGTACTAACAAGGCTGACTGAAGGGCAGGGCCTAACTTAGAAAGGAACTGCGCTGCTGCAAGCGTTTTTAACATTGCTGTTTTGGGAGAGAAAAAATGGTATCAATTCTGTTTCAAATTGCCCTCTTGGCTTTGGTTGTCTGGTCTTTTGTCATGGTAGTGGGTGTGCCCGTAGCCTACGCTTCTCCCCAGAATTGGGAGCAGTCTAAGCGCTTAATTCTGCTAGGTTCTATCCTCTGGGGCGTACTGGTTGTCGTCGTGGGTGGTCTAAATTATTTAGTTGTTTAATTCATCAGGGAGACTATGGCAGTTTTTGAAGGTCGTTTTACAGATAGCAGTTCGCTCCGATTCGCGTTTGTAATCGGTCGCTTTAATGATCTGGTGACTGGCAAACTTTTAGAAGGCTGTCAAGACTGCCTGAAGCGTCATGGTGTGGATGTAGCCCCTGAAGGTACCCAGGTAGATTATGCTTGGGTACCTGGGAGCTTTGAAGTGCCTTTGGTGGCACGCCAGCTAGCTCTAAGTGGGCGATACGATGCCATTATTTGTCTAGGGGCGGTTATTCGCGGACAGACGCCCCATTTTGACTACGTGGCCGCTGAGGTTTCTAAAGGTATCGCAGCTACCAGCTTTCAAACCGGCGTGCCTGTGGTGTTTGGCGTGCTGACGACTGATTCTATGCAGCAGGCGTTAGAGCGAGCGGGCATCAAGAGTAACTTGGGCTGGAATTACGGCATGAGTGCTTTGGAAATGGCTAGTTTGATGCGGCAAATTCACGCTGCTCCTCGCAACAACGATGCCAACGGCTTGACTGGTGGTGAGCCTCAAAGTCTTGCTGCAGCAGGCTCACAGGTGATTTCTCAGGAAGAAGTTTAGCCGATAAACAAAGAGGCAAAAAGGAGTTGACAAAGATTTCTAGATCTGAGATTCTAGATAAAGTCTGAAAAAGATGCGGGTATAGCTCAGTGGTAGAGCGTCACCTTGCCAAGGTGAATGTCGCGCGTTCGAATCGCGTTACCCGCTTTCAAAAAGGAAAGGTAAATCCTGCTCTAACCGCTTTCTGGCTCTATGTTAAAACCGGATGGCGATTTTTGGGAGAACAGTTTTGTAAGGGCAGCAGGCTGCATCGCAGTCTGCTAGAGGCTAGCAGCTATCCGTCCCTGGAGCTGATTTTGGTCTACTTGCCATGAATAGGGGCTTAGATCGAGCGCCAGATTAGAAGGTTTACCCCTAAAATGTCAGAGAGTCCGTAAAGCCTCTTCTAACAGGCTTGTTTTATTCGCTAGGCTTTAGCTAATGTGAACTTAGCTAACCCGGCCACAAAAATCAAATCTTCCTCTATATTGCCTGCCGCTGATTGTGCGTTCTAAGAAAAGCCAAAAGGTTGATTTAACAGCGGATTATCCCTGTCCCTGTCGCCGTCGAGGGCGTATTGTGCCCATTGCGCTGACTGAAGCATTTGGATGCGATCGCTGTCAGCAAATTTTTGTCCTGCGAGAAGACGGCTATGTGATTGAACAGCTTTCAACCCACTATCCCTACAAGCGGGCCTGGCGCTGGGTGAATCAGCAGTGGACGCTAGATCGAGGCAGCCTCAGCCGCAACTATCTCCCTTTTCTATTCTTTTTCATCTTTGGCATTGCTATCTTTATCTTGCTGCTGACAACGCTGCAGCCACCTGCAACGGCTGGTCTGACGGTGCGCATTGTGGCGGCGCTGCTGATTTCAATGCTCTTAGTGTTCATGTTTTGGTTGGCCTGTAGGCGTTAGTGTCAATGACCTCGGCTTCTCCCTCTCACGACTTAGTATCAACGGTTCGCCAGGTTGTTCAATCTGCCCAAAAACTGGCCTCTCTAGGCACTGAAACTAAAAGTCATGCTTTAGAGCTGATGGCTCAGGCGCTGGAAAACAATCAGGATCAAATCTTAGAGGCCAATACGCTAGATTTGGAAGCCAGCCGCGAAATGGCTGTCCCCGATCTCGTACTCGACTGGCTGCGGTTGACGCCAGAGCGTCTGCAGGTAGCCACAAAAATTTTGCGCCGTCTATCGGCCCTAGGTACGCCCTCACCGCAGATGTCTAGGCTGCCCTACGCTCACGATGCGGCAACGGCCTACTATCAGCTTCAGCCTTTAGGGGTAATTGCGCTGGTGTACGAGGCGTTTCCAGAGCTAGGGGCGATCGCAGCGGGCCTGTGCTGCCGTGTTGGCAATGGTCTGGTACTTAAGGGCGGCAGCGAAGCCAGTCAGACTAACCAAATCATTGTGCAGGTGCTACAGGAAGCGATCGCCCTGGCCGGACTGCCTGAAACCAGTCTCCTATTTCTCTCCCCCGAACAGGGAGATGCCCTGCGCAATCAGCTTGTGCAGCTCCCCAATATCAACTTGGTCATTCCCTACGGGCGGCCCAGCCTCATTCAGCAAATCAAGCGGCAGGCTACTGTTCCGGTCTTGGCTTCAACGATGGGCAACTGCTACCTCTACTGGTCAGCCTCTAGCAGCTCAGATCTAGTCTACGAGATGATCACCGAGAGCCACCGAGGCGAGCCAGATGCGGTCAACGCGATCGAAAAAGTTTTAGTGCATACCAGTCACGCCGGCTCAATGCTGACCCGCCTGTGGCAGCGGCTACGCGAACAGGGCTTTGATCTTCAGGGAGATGAAGCTTTAGTTGCCGAATTTCCAGAGCTATCTTTAGCGGATTCGCAGGACTGGCAGCAGCCCTATCTAGGCCCCAAAATTGCCTTCAAGCGGGTAGAAAGCTTAAGGGCGGCGATCGCCTGGATTAACCGCTACAGCAGCGGCCACGCTGACTGCCTGGTAACGGAATCCTACGCGGAGGGGCGGCAGTTTGCGCTCAACGTCAGCAGTACGTCTGTCTATATCAACGCCTCTTCTCGGTTCTCTCGCAATCCTAAACAAGGCACCAGCATTGCTTTGGGTATGTCTAGTCAGGAAGGCCGCAGCGGCGGCATCATTGGTCTAGAAGCCTTGACGACGATCAAGCAGATTGTGCAAGGCAATTAAGGCAATTAAAAAGCTGTAGGAGCCAGTATTAAACGCCCCTACAGCCAAAATTTTCTGATCTAGCCTAGACCGTCCTGGTCGCCTAAAAAACGGGCACCTAAGCGCGATCGCTTGCCAACTTTACTTTCTTCGCTAAACCTAGCGTCTGTAGAACCCGAATTGTCATCCAGGTCATATCAACTTCCCACCATTTCAAGCCGTGACGGGCTGAATATTGAAAAGCATGGTGGTTATTGTGCCAGCCTTCACCATAGGTAAGCACTGCTACCCACCAGCAGTTGGTGGAAAAATCTTCGGTTTCATAGTTGCGGTAGCCAAACTTGTGAGTCGCACTGTTGACCAGCCAGGTGCAGTGATAAACCGCTACCAGGCGTACACAGATACCCCAAACGACAAAAGGCCAGCCGCCCAAAGCGTACAGCAGAACCCCTAAAGCCACCTGTAAGGGGAAGAAATATTTTTCAAAAAACAAATAAACCGGATCGTTCGCAATGTCTCGCGTAAACCGAGGCGTATCTTTCTCTGCTGGCACTTCGTAAAAGATCCAGCCCATATGGCTCCACCAAAATCCTTTGCCTGAGTTGTGGTGATCAGGCTCTTGATCGGAATAGGTGTGATGGTGACGGTGCAGCCCTATCCACTCAATTGGGCCATGTTGGCAGGCTAGGCTGCCGCAAAAGACGAAAAAGTATTCTAACCACTTGGGCACCTGAAAACTGCGGTGGGCAATCAGCCGATGCCAACCCAGAGTGATGCCGAGGCAACCTGTAAACCAGTGTAAGAATAGGGCAACGCCAACGGCTGTCCAGCTAAAGTTGCTGGGCAGTAGAGCAAAGAGGGCGCCGATGTGAACAGCCACCATGAAGACAATGGTGGGCCAGTTTAAGGAGAGTTGAACAGGTTTAGCGACAGTCATGAAAAATCTCAGGTTACGAACAATTTGCTTCCTTCGCACGCGACAATAGAGCCGATATCACTCTAAATCGCAAAAAACTAGGATTAATGAAAAGCTTGGCAAAGCTGCCTCTGTCAGAACCAGCACTATCTCAGATTTTTTATGGAATTGACGCTCAGGTCAAGAAAAATCTATCGCGAGTACTGACAGCGTTCCGAGAGAACCGGGTCGGCCCCCATCATTTCGCCAGCGTTTCCGGCTATGGACACGATGATCTGGGACGGCAGGTACTTGATCAGGTTTTCGCATCGATTGTAGACGCAGAGGCCGCGATTGTGCGAGTGCAGTTTGTCTCAGGCACCCATGCGATCGCCTGCGCCCTCTTTGGCGTTCTGCGGCCCGGAGACGAGCTTTTAGCGGTTGCAGGCAGGCCCTATGACACGCTGGAAGAAGTGTTGGGTCTGCGGGGAAACGGCCAGGGATCATTAAAAGAATTCGGGGTTGCTTATAGAGAAATTTCTCTAACCAATACCGGAAAAATAGACTGGAATGCCCTGACTACGGCGATCAGGCCCGAAACGCGCCTAGTGCTAATTCAGCGCTCCTGTGGCTATAGTTGGCGATCGAGCCTGTCAATTGCGGATATCCACCGCGTTGTGCAGCTCGTGAAGCAGCAAAATCCCGAAACGATTTGCTTTGTGGACAACTGCTACGGCGAGTTTATCGAAGATCGTGAACCTACGGCAGTGGGAGCAGATTTAATTGCCGGCTCGCTGATTAAAAATCCTGGCGGCACCATTGCGCCGACAGGTGGCTATGTGGCTGGGCGAGCAGACTTAGTTGAGGCGGCTGCCTGCCGTTTAACCGCCCCCGGCATCGGCAGCAGCGGTGGGGCCACCCTAGAGCAAACCCGCTTGCTATTTCAGGGACTGTTTCTAGCGCCGCAAATGGTCGGGGAAGCCCTCAAAGGTAACTATCTGATTGCCCATGTGTTTGATCAGCTTGGCTATCCGGTCAGTCCGGGACCAGAAGCATCTCAGCGAGATGTGATTCAGGCCATAGAACTCGGCTCGGCTACAAAACTGGTTGCCTTTTGTCAGGCAATTCAGCAGCATTCTCCAGTTGGAGCCTACATCAGCCCGGTACCGGCTGAGATGCCAGGTTATGAGAGCGAACTGGTGATGGCGGGCGGCACGTTTATTGACGGCAGCACTTCTGAACTCTCTGCTGATGGGCCGCTGCGATCGCCCTACATTGTCTACTGCCAGGGGGGAACCCATTGGACTCATGTGGCGATCGCGCTAGAAGCAGCAGTAGCCGCGATTGAGGCCGTGTGAGATTGGGCAGTGAGGAAGCTTGAGCAAAGGGAACTGGGAATGGGGGGAGAGTTAGAAAATAGCAGCTATTTGCCGACAGCGATCGCTACGTTTTGCCCGCCAAAGCCAAAGCTGAGGCAGAGGAGATTTTGCACAGACTGGGGACTGGCTTGGGTGACTAGATTGAGGTTAAAGTCAGCCACCCGCAGGCCCGTGCAGGGGGGCAGAATTTGATCTCTGAGGGCTAACAGGCTAAAAATTAGACCGACGGCTCCTGAAGCCCCGAGGGTATGCCCGGTCGCTCCCTTGGTAGAGCTGACGGCAACGTTTGCCGAAAACAGGCTTTGAATTAAGTTTGCTTCGTTGGCATCGTTAATCCGAGTACTGGTGCCGTGGGCGTGGATGTAGTCAATTTCTGTGGGCTGAAGCTGCGATCGCTTAAGGCAGGCTTGAATCGCTGCCAAACTAGCGCCGGGTTTGGGGTTCGGCGCGGTTAGGTGGTAGGCATCGGCGGTAGCCCCAAATCCCAGCAGCTGACCGTAGATTTTTGCTCGCCGCTGCTGAGCGCTCTGCCGAGATTCCAGGACAACGAGGGCAGCCCCTTCTCCTAGAACCAGTCCTTCTCGCTGACGGTCAAAGGGATAGCAGCCGGTTTTAGCCAGCGCCCCCATTTTGTCAAATCCGGCCAGGGTCAAAGGAGTGATCGGCGTTTCGACCGCACCAGCAATGACGCGATCGCAGCAACCGCTTGTAATCAAACTGGCTCCCTGAATGATGCTCCACAGGCCGGTAGCACAAGCTGACATGGGCGAGAGCACAGACGCTTGAGTTTGAATCTGCCGGGCGACGGTGACGGCTGGCTGCTGAGGTAGTGAGGACAGCCAGCGATCGCCAGCGATCCTGACAGCAGAGGACTGTAACCTCTGCTGGGCGAACTGTTCCCATAGGCTCTGATGGCTACGACTAGAACCGACAACCACGCCGCAGTCAGGCAGCGGCAGATGAAGCTGGGCATCGGCGATCGCAGCGGTAACCGTCTCTGAGAGGATAGGTTCTAAACCGGCAGGGCCAGAGCCAATCAGCGCCATTGGCCGAGGCGGCAGATCTAGAAAAGGCTGCTGCAGCGCGATCGCTCCCTCCCCTGCTAGCAGCCTTTTCCAATTTTTCTCAGCGTCTGCCCCCAAGGCCGTTGTCAGCCCAATACCAGTGACGACAACCTCCACAGCAAAAACAGGCTAGTCAGCCGTTTTCAGATTTTCTAGACCTGCGGTAACTTCAGCTGACTCAATCACATCCCCTTGCTGAATATTGTCTACCACGTCCATCCCTTCGGTCACTTCGCCAAAAACGGCATAGCTTCCGTCGAGAAAGGGCAGGTCTGCCAGCGCGATATAGAACTGAGCTGAGGCAGAGTCGGGAAACTGCGATCGCGCCATTGCTACCGCGCCGCGACTGTGCCGGAGTTCGGGCACTTCAGAAATTCCGGCTTCAGCTAGGGTCTGACTGTAGACAGCCTCATCGGCCCCGGACGGCTTGATTTCTAGCGGAATATATCGGGCTTCACCCGTATCAGGATCAACAAAGCTGCCTGTTCCCAACTGCTGAGTCGGGATATTGGGATCTTTGCTTAGCGGATCGCCACCCTGCACGACAAAAGGTTCAGGTTCCCGGACAACCCGGTGAAAAACCGTATCGTCGTAGACGCCTCGCTGCACGAGGTCAACAAAGTTGCCCGCCGTAATCGGAGCCTCTTCTCCGTTCACCTCAATCACAATGGGCGAGCCGTTAACGACTAATTCAACCGTGGCCGTCCCTTCTAAAACGGGCAGCCCAGCGCTGGTTCCGGGTTCTACCACAACGTCCGCCGGAGCTGATTCAGCCGCCGAGGAGGCCGCTTCCGGCTCAGCAGAATCTGTGCCCGTACACCCTGCCAAAAACAGAACGGTCACAAGCAGCAAAGAAATCCACCCAAATTTCGCTGTTTTTATCATTGCTCAATTTGCCTTACAACAGCTTGGAAGCACAATTGTCCCACGATTTCGGTTAACCAAGTTACCTTCTTCGAGGTCTAGCACTCTGTCAAGCCTTTTCTGA
This sequence comes from Sphaerothrix gracilis Ecp01, assembly GCF_030405905.1. NCBI lineage: Bacteria > Bacillati > Cyanobacteriota > Cyanophyceae > Nodosilineales > Nodosilineaceae > Sphaerothrix > Sphaerothrix gracilis. The sequence goes on along the minus strand of NZ_JASATW010000015.1, from coordinate 10,780 downwards.
CTGATAGCTGAAAAGCTTCTCCTGAAGCGCCTCAGCCTGAAGTCCACCCGCCACCCTGAGCTGACAGACGCAGCTAGCTACGGGCAGCTAAAGCCCTTCCAAAGGAACTTGTAGAAATCGGGCCAGCTCAGCGCCCTGATTTTCCAGGGTTGACAGTGCCAAGGGCTGTCCAACTCGCGTTAGCGGAATTTCGCCGCGTCCCTTAACCCTCAAATATAAAGCCCGCTTGGGATTAAGCCCCTCTTTAATAGCCACTTTGACAGCCTGAATATCGTCCAACGCTTCACTGACCTTGATCTCGCGGTTCTGGCCCGGAAAGCCCCAGCGAAAGACCGTAAATTGGCCGCTCTGCTTATCAAACTCGTTATAGCCACCGCCGACGTCCCAGGAAATAATCAGCCATAGATAAGTGGCCAATAGCAAGGCCGCAACCCCGTAAAAGCCCATGACAATACCCTGGGGCACAAAAATCAGTTCCGTCGGATTGGCAAAAGGCAGCAGATTGACTTTGAGATAGCTAGAAATACTGGCCAAGAAAAAACCCAGCCCACCAACCGTCACAATCGTAGCCCACCAGTAGTTGCTCAGTCGCCGGGCACCTAAGACCTCCCGGCGTAGACGCATATTTTCAGCAGCAGCCGTTGACATAGACATAATGAGATCTAAATTTTAAAGATTTCTTAAGTAAATTCGACAAGCCAATGCCTGTTGTGGCTAGGGATCAGGGGTTTTCTTTACAAAACGCAACGATTTGGAGATTTGCCGAGCGATCGCGGTTCGACCGAGTGGGATCACGAAGTCAGGCTAGAAAAGCGATCGTAGCTACATCGCGGCTTGCTAAAGATTTAGGCTTAAACCCTGAATAGTCCCTGCCTAGCCAAGATCGCAGAAACTCATATTAGCAGTTACGAAAAATGCTTAATATGGGATAAAGCCCTTGGATACGGATTCTGAGGTGGGTGAAATTCTCTGATGGCAGGAGGTGAAGACCTACGCGCTTTTCTGAGAATTCACATGTCAGATTGTAAAATTTTGAATCTCTACTTATGATAAGTAGAAATCTTGAATCCTTAAGGTAGTTTCCCATAGCTGCCTAACGCTGATTCATAAGCCTGATCAGAGTAGGGATTTATACCTGCTGTTTTCATTCAGCATTGTTAGCTGACTTATGAATCTGTCCTCGTCTCCAAATAGTTTTCGCTCGCCGAAAATTAAAGAGGCAAGGCCAACAGGACTTGATGCCATATTAATGAGGATTTGATATGACCATAGCAATGGGACGCGCACAAGCCGGGCGGGGATGGTTCGACGTCCTCGACGACTGGCTGAAGCGCGATAGATTTGTATTCATCGGCTGGTCAGGCCTGCTTTTGTTTCCCTGCGCCTACATGGCGATAGGGGGCTGGCTGACTGGTACGACCTTCGTCACCTCCTGGTACACCCACGGACTGGCTTCTTCCTATCTGGAAGGCTGCAACTTTTTGACCGTTGCGGTTTCGACACCGGCAGACAGCATGGGTCACTCTTTGCTGCTGTTGTGGGGACCTGAAGCCCAAGGCGACTTTGTGCGCTGGTGCCAGATTGGCGGTTTGTGGACATTCACGGCGCTGCACGGTGCTTTTGGTTTGATTGGCTTCATGCTGCGCCAGTTTGAGATTGCGCGGCTGGTGGGGATTCGTCCTTACAACGCCATCGCCTTCAGCGCGCCGATAGCGGTGTTTGTATCAGTGTTTTTGATGTACCCGTTGGGTCAGTCGAGCTGGTTTTTCGCACCGAGCTTCGGGGTAGCGGCTATCTTCCGCTTCCTGTTGTTCTTCCAAGGCTTCCACAACTGGACGTTGAACCCGTTCCACATGATGGGTGTGGCGGGCGTCTTGGGAGGCGCTTTGCTGTGTGCGATCCACGGTGCGACGGTAGAGAACACTTTGTTCCAGGACAGCGAGAATGCCAACACCTTCCGGGCCTTCGAGCCGACGCAGGCAGAAGAGACCTATTCGATGGTGACGGCGAACCGATTCTGGTCACAGATATTCGGTATTGCGTTTTCGAACAAGCGCTGGCTGCACTTTTTCATGTTGTTTGTGCCTGTCACAGGCTTGTGGATGAGCGCAGTGGGCGTGGTTGGCTTAGGATTGAACCTGCGAGCGTATGACTTTGTATCGCAGGAGATTCGAGCGGCGGAGGATCCGGAGTTTGAGACGTTCTACACCAAGAACATCTTGCTGAACGAAGGACTGCGCGCTTGGATGGCGCCGACTGACCAACCGCACGAGAAGTTTGTATTCCCCGAAGAGGTACTGCCACGTGGTAACGCTCTCTAGTAACTCTTACATTGCTGGCCGCGACCAGGAATCAACTGGATTCGCCTGGTGGGCTGGTAATGCACGTTTAATCAATCTGTCTGGTAAACTGCTGGGCGCTCACGTCGCTCATGCTGGCCTCATCGTTTTTTGGGCTGGCGCAATGACCTTATTCGAGGTCGCTCACTTTGTTCCTGAGAAGCCTTTGTATGAGCAAGGGTTCATCCTACTGCCTCACTTAGCCACCCTAGGCTGGGGCGTAGGTGCTGGTGGAGAAGTGATTGATACGTTTCCCTACTTCGTTGTAGGTGTGCTGCACCTAATTTCTTCTGCTGTTTTAGGCTTGGGCGGTATTTATCATGCCGTTCGTGGACCTGAGACGCTAGAAGAGTATTCTTCCTTCTTTGGCTATGACTGGAAGGATAAGAACAAGATGACCACCATCATCGGTATCCACCTAATTCTGTTGGGCTGCGGTGCTTTCTTGCTGGTGATCAAAGCTTGTTTCTTAGGCGGTGTCTATGACAGTTGGGCCCCGGGTGGCGGTGATGTTCGCGTTATTACCAACCCGACGCTCAATCCGGCCACGATCTTTGGCTATCTGCTGACCTCTCCCTTTGGTGGAGAGGGCTGGATCATCGGTGTTGACAACATGGAAGACATCATCGGTGGTCACATTTGGGTTGGCCTGATTTGTATCGCTGGCGGTATTTGGCACATTCTGACTAAGCCTTTTGGCTGGGCCCGTCGCGCCTTTATCTGGTCGGGTGAGGCTTATCTCTCCTACAGCCTAGGTGCCCTCTCTCTCATGGGCTTCATTGCTTCCTGCTACGTTTGGTTCAACAACACTGCTTATCCCAGTGAGTTTTACGGCCCAACCAACGCAGAAGCCTCTCAGGCTCAGGCAATGACCTTCTTGGTGCGCGACCTACGCCTGGGTGCCAACATTGGTGCGGCTCAAGGCCCAACGGGTCTGGGTAAGTACCTGATGCGTTCTCCTACAGGTGAGATCATCTTTGGTGGTGAAACCATGCGTTTTTGGGACTTCCAAGGTCCCTGGCTGGAGCCTCTTCGCGGCCCCAACGGCCTAGACCTAGAAAAGCTGCAGAATGATATTCAGCCCTGGCAGATTCGCCGCGCGGCTGAGTACATGACTCACGCTCCTAACGCCTCCATCAACTCTGTGGGCGGTATTATCACTGAGATTAACTCTGTTAACTTTGTGAACCCCCGTCAGTGGTTGTCTACGTCTCACTTCGTCTTGGGCTTCTTCTTCCTGATTGGTCACCTCTGGCATGCCGGCCGCGCCCGCGCTGCTGAGGCTGGCTTTGAGAAGGGACTCGATCGCATCACTGAGCCGGTACTCTCGATGCCTGATCTCGACTAGAGCATTAGGTTCTCACTGAGAGTTTCAGATGAGTTTAGAAAAGGCTTCCGCTGCTGAGCGGGAGCCTTTTTGTTGAAGTATGTCAGCTTCCTAGTAGGATCAAGGTAGCTTTCTTGGAGTTGGAGAATTAAGGCATTAGAACCATGTGGATGTCACGGCTACTCTCAAAAACCACGCGGTTGCTTTTGGTCGGGCTGGCGATCGCGATCGCTTGGACAAGCTGGCTACCCGCAGTCAGGGCTGAGAGCTTTGATCGACAAAATCTACGAATGCAGGACTTTTCCGGTCAGGATCTGCGGGGCAATGACTATACCAGAGCCGATCTGGCTGATGCCAACCTGAGCGGGGCGAATCTGCAAGGGGTGCGCTTATTTGACACCACAATGAGCCGGGCCAACTTAGAGGGGACCGATTTGCGCTACTCAACCTTAGACGGGGCGCGGTTGACCCGGGCCAACTTAACCAACGCCATTCTGGAAGGGGCTTATACCTTTAATACGGACTTTCGCGCCGCCACGATTGAGGGCGCAGACTTCACCGACGTCCTTTTAGATCCTAAGACTAACGATATGCTGTGCGAGGTGGCTGCCGGCACGAATCCCGTCACCGGACGCAGCACCCGCGAAACCCTTTTTTGCCCCTAGCTGGCTGACGGGGGGCTAAAGGTAGCCGTGTTCAGCTAGAAAATCGGGGGTGATCGGGGCGGCTGAGGGGGTTAAAGCGCGATCGCTTTTTGCCTGCAAAAAGGCAAATTTCTCCACGTATTTGCCCAAAATATCCCCTTCCAGGTTCACCCAGTCGCCGGGTTGGAGATACTGCAGGTTCGTTTCCCCATAGGTCACCGGGATCACCGCCACCGTAAACCAGTTGCCGTCTGAGTCGCAGTCAGCCACCGTCAGGCTGACGCCGTTCACGGCAATGCTGCCTTTAGGGACGATGTAGCGAGCAACTCTGGCCTCAGTGAGGCTGAAGCTCATTTCCCAGGCATTGGCGACCTCTGCGGACTTTTCTAGCTGACCGCTGCCGTCTACGTGGCCGGTGACAAAGTGGCCGCCAATTTTACTGCCGACCCGTAGCGAAGCTTCTAGATTGACCTGAGCCCCTTCCTGCCGCTTACCTAGAACGGAGCGGTTCAGGGTTTCAGGTGAGGCTGAGGCCGTAAAGCCCTGGGGCAAAATCTCCTCAACCGTGAGGCAGACGCCATCAACCGCTATGCTGTCGCCGTATTCCAGGGTCTGCACCAGGCGATCGCCGCTAGCACCAGAACAGGTGACTTTCAACTGCTCTGGTTGGGAATAAGACAGGGTTCCTATAGTTTGAATCAGGCCAGTAAACACAGATTTTTAGCTGAAAGCAGTAAATTCTTCTCGTCAACTCTGCCCATCTCAGCAGAGTTCGGGGCATACTGGAAATTGTTTAGGCAGGTTTGAGGTTAAGGGTTGCCGACTCTGTCAGCTAGCTCTAACCGCTAAGTTCTGCTTAAATTGTTCACTTTTCATCATATCGGCATAACTGGCTGAGCCAGACTTGATACCTTAGAGAAGTATAGTAATTTCAGTTTATTAGAGTATTTTTACTAGCCACGGATAGTTGTTAAATCCTGGCTTAATATATGGATCTAGTCCACTGAGTAACCAAAAGTTCACTTTCCCTGCTCCGAGTCTAGAGGCTAATCCCATGATTGAGATGAAAGTTGCCGGAATTGCCCTTGATGCAGTTTCTCGCAGTCCGATTGTGTTACTCAGAGATGCTTCAGAAAGGCGTGCCCTGCCCATCTACATCGCCCCCGACCAGGCCAAGTCGATCATTAGCGCCTTGGAAAATCAGCTTCCGGCTCGGCCTTTGACCCATGATTTATTTGTCAATCTGATCGACGAGTGGGAAATGGAGTTGGAGAAGGTTGTCATTCATGCGCTGCGGGACAACACATTCTACGCGGTTTTGAAGGTAATCAAAGGGGAAGAGAAGAAGGACATCGATGCCCGTCCCAGCGATGCGATCGCGATTGCCCTGCGCACCGACTCGCCGATTTGGGTGATGGAAGAAGTGGTTGCCGATGCCTCAATTCCGGTTGACCGCGACGCCGATGAAGCCGAGAAGCAAGCCTTCCACGACTTTATCTCAAATCTCAATCCCTCTGATTTTTCGCAGCGAGGACGCTCGATTAGCAGCGATTCCTGATGCGCTATCGCCGCTTTGGCAAAACTGAGCTACCGCTTTCGGTTTTTTCTTTAGGAACAATGCGCTGCCTGAAGTCGGAGGCAGCCTTTAGGCAAACTGTGACTGCTGCCGTCAGGCGAGGCATTAACCACTTAGAAACAGCCCAGGGCTATGGGGCTAGTGAGCGCTACCTGGGTCGGCTGCTGCGCTCTGGAGAGCTAGGAGGGCGATCGCAGCTTTATCTCACCACGAAGATTCCCCCCACCCCCGATGCCGAGCAGCTAGCGCGGCAAATTGACCAGTCCCTAGAGCATCTGCAAACGGACTATTTAGACTGCCTGGCCCTACACGGCATCAATACGCCAGAGCATCTGCAATGGACCCAGTCAGGCTGTCTGGAGGTTATACAGGCGGCCCTGGCAGACGGTCGGGTGCGGCACATCGGCTTTTCCACTCACGGTTCGCTAGAACTCATTCTGGCCACGCTGCAGACCGGCTATTTTGAGTTTGTCAATCTGCACTACTACTACTTTTTTCAGCGCCACGCCGCCGCGATCGCTCTGGCCCAGCAGCAGGACTTAGGTATTTTCATTATTTCTCCTGCCGACAAGGGCGGACTGCTCTATACGCCGCCGTCTCGGTTAGAAAACCTCTGCGCCCCCTATTCCCCTTTAGAGCTGACCTATCGCTGGCTGCTGAGCGATCGCCGCATCACTAGCCTCAGTCTGGGACCGGCCAGCCCCGATGAACTCGACTGGCCGCTGACAGTAGCCGATAGGAATGAGCCACTGACCTCGGCAGAAATAGCCGCTTTGCAACAGCTGGAACAGCATCAGGCGGATGCCTTGGGCCGCGATCGCTGCGCCCAGTGCTACGAGTGCTTGCCCTGCCCCGAAAGCATCCACATTCCCGAAGTGCTGCGGCTGCGGAACCTAGCCGTTGCCTATGACATGACCCCTTACGGCCAATATCGCTACGGCATGTTTGAAAATGCGGGTCACTGGTTTGCGGGACAAAAGGCCAGTCGCTGCACAGACTGCGGTGACTGCCTGCCCCGATGTCCAGAAAGCTTGGATATTCCAAATTTGCTGAGAGATGCCCATACCAGGCTCAAGGGACCAGAGCGGCGACGTTTGTGGGGATAAATTACGAATTGTCGCGTTATCTGACAGCGCCCCAGCACATTTCGCCGATATTTGTTCTAATGCCTTTAGCCAATGATTTTTTGCTGCAAGTTAATTAAACCTGAACAAAGCCCACATCCCCCTAGGGGGGATGTTAGGCTATGAGCACAGTATTGAGACTATTCGCATGGTTGCCACACCAGAAAAGCTGGAATATCAGGATGTTAAAACTGCCCAAGGTGGCGATCGCGTTGCGGTGCTGCTAATGGGCTACGGCGAAGTTGAGAGCTACGAAGACTTTGCTAACTACAACGAGCAGGCGTTGAACCTGCTGACGGCCAAGTTTGCGCCGGTGCCGACCTGGATCTATCCGCCTTTGGCTAAGCTGCTGGCGGTTTTTGACCTGCACGAGTGGAGCCACCAGCACGGCAATTTTATTTCCCCTCACAACGCCATCTTTGAAAAGCAGCGGGCGGGGATTGAGGAATCACTTCAAGAGCAGTGGGGCGATCGGGTTAAGGTCTTTAAGGCCTTTAACTTTTGCGCTCCTCACCTACCCGATCAGGTTTTAGCGCAGGTGAAGGCTGAAGGCTTTGACAAGCTGCTGATCTATCCGCTGCTAGTGGTTGACTCCATTTTCACCAGCGGCATTGCCGTCGAGCAGGTGAATGATGCCTTAGTCAAGCTAGCCGACAGCAACGAGCACTGGCTGAAAGGCACCCGCTATATTCCCTCTTTCTACGACGAGCCTGCCTACATCGACCTGCTGGCCGATATCGTAGCCGACAAGATTCAAAAAGATCTGGCCGTCGCTCATCTGCCGTCCCAAACGGGGATTGTGCTGATGAATCATGGCTGTCCGCATAAAGCTAAGGGCTTTACCTCAGGTATCCGCGAAAGTGAGCTGCTGTATGAGGCCGTGCGCGAGAAGCTGATTTATCGCTATCCGCTGATTTCGGTGGGCTGGCTAAACCACGATACGCCGCTGATTGAGTGGACGCAGCCTAACACGACCCTAGCCGCTAAGAACCTGATGGATTTGGGCGCGACTGCCATCGTCTTTATGCCGATTGGCTTTGCCACGGAAAACCACGAGACGCTGCTAGACGTAGAGCACATCATCGTCAGCCTGCGGAAGCAACGGCCCGATGTCACTTACGTGCAGATGCCCTGCGTCAATGAAGATCCTCGCTTCTTGAAAATGGCGGCTGATTGGGCCAGTCCTCAAATTTCAGCCCTACTCAACGAGCAGGCGGTAGCTGTCAGTCCCGCTTTGGCAAAGGCTCAGGCTCAGGAGTTTCACAGCCACAGCCATAGCCACGATCACCACCACAATCACGATCATCACGGCCATCATCATCACTAATCCTGCCTGAGTCAAACTGCAGGATTACCATTAGTTCTAGGTTCAACTGCGAGCCTAGAACTTTTTGTTGTCAGAAATCCGGCTGACAGCGGGCGCGGTATACGGTAGCAAATCTCTGCCCAGCGTCGTATCTTTTGATTTAAAGAAACTTCTTAAAATGGATAGACCGATAAATTTTTGCTACAACAGCTAAATCTAATTTCTAGTCTACTCACTTAGGCTTCAGTGAAAATCTTATGGTTCAAACGCCTGCTTACACGTCTCCTAAATCTCAGGTTGAGCTAGAAAAGGTCGAAAGACAAGAAGAAGATATTGACCTGGAGTTTCTCTACACGCGCGATATTGAGTTTCGCCAGGAAACTATTTACTTCATTGTGGTCGATCGCTTTCACGATGGCGATCCGGACAACAGCGAAGGACCCAATCCAGAGCTGTATGACGCTACTCGAACGGAGTGGGGCAAATACTGGGGCGGCGACCTGCAGGGGGTGATTGATAAGCTCGACTATTTGAAGAATATGGGGGTCACTGCCGTTTGGCTAACGCCCTTATTTGAGCAGGTAGAAGGACTATTTATTGAAAGTGCCGCCATACACGGCTACTGGACGAAGGATTTTAAGCGGCTGAACCCTCGCTTCATTGGTAAGGACGAAAATCCTTCTCTCAACGATACTCAGGAAATCCGCAATACTGTCTTTGATCGCCTGATTGAAGCGCTACATCGGCGCGGCATGAAGCTGGTGCTGGATGTGGTCTGCAATCACAGCAGCCCTGATATTGAGGGCGTAAAAGGAGAGCTGTACGACGATGGCGTTAAAATCGTCGATTTTGACCATGACAAAGAGCACTGGTATCACCACTACGGCGAAGTGGTGGACTGGGAAGATGAGTGGCAGGTACACAACTGCGAAATGGCGGGCTTAGCCACCTTTAACGAAAACAACGCCGACTATCGCAACTACATCAAGTCGGCAATTAAGCAGTGGCTCGATCGCGGTGTGGATGCGCTGCGGGTAGACACAGTCAAGCACATGCCTATCTGGTTCTGGCAGGAGTTTAACGCTGACATCTTGACCCATCGCCCCGACGTGTTTGTATTTGGCGAGTGGATTTACAATCACCCCGAAGATGAGCGCTCGGTCGAGTTTGCTAACAACTCCGGTATGACAGTGCTGGATTTTGGCCTATGCGTAGCGGTGCGGGCCGCTTTGGGACAGGGGGCTGAAGAGGGATTTCAACTGGTTCAAGGTATCTTCGATCTCGATCACAACTACTGCGGCGCGACGGAGCTAATTACCTTTATTGATAATCACGACATGCCCCGGTTTCAGTCGCTCAACCCGGATCCGGCAATGCTACAGGTGGCGATCGCCCTGATTATGACTTCACGCGGTATCCCCTGTGTCTACTACGGCACCGAGCAGTATCTCCACAACGACACTGACTACGGCAACGATCCCTACAACCGGCCGATGATGGAAAGCTGGGACACCACCACCGATCTGTATCAGTACATCCGGCGGCTGTCAGGTCTGCGCCGACTCAACCCCGCCGTTGCCCTGGGCGGTCAGTGGCCCAAATATGTGATGCCCGATGTCTACTGCTATACGCGCCAGTACCGCGATTCGCGCTGCTTCGTGGCGATGAACCGGGGAGAGGCGACGACGGTTGATTTAGTCGAAGCGGACTTCCCCGATGGCGAACATACCTGCATTTTGACCCAGCGCAAGTTTGAAGTAGAAGCAGGTAATATCAGCGGGCTGGAGCTGGCAGCGCGAGAGGTGATCGTCCTCAGTCATGTGGGAGAACGGGTCAAAGGGCAAACTATCGTGCGGGCCCAGCTCAACGGGGTAGACACCCAGCCGGGAGAGGTAATCGCCGTGATTGGCGACTGCCCGGAACTGGGGAACTGGGATATTGGTAAGGCTCACTGGCTGGAATACATCAATTCAAACACCTGGTTTGGCGAGATTCCCTTCAACGAAAGCGCTGGTAAGCTGATTACCTACAAATACGTCATGCTGCGGGAAGGGACTTCGCCTATCCGCGAGAATTTAGTCGCGCGGCGCTGGGTCTTGGTGGAGTCCGGCACGGTGAAGTGGCGCGATACCTGGGCCTGGTAGCGTCTGGGAAGTTTTGACTCAGGCTCGTTAGAGTAGAGAAAGTATCTCTGCATTTTCCATGACCCTGACTGAGCAAGTTTTAAGCCAGCTTCCCGGCGATGTTTTAGGCGGGCTGAGAAAAGCCGACCAGATGTGGCAGTCCCTTAGAACGGGCAATGTGCCGGTGCCTGATGTCGTGGCGGAAAGTTCTGAGCCGCTAGAAGCAGTGCCCTGGGACGTGGTGATTTGCGGCGGCACTCTCGGCATTCTGCTGGGGGCTGCTTTGGCCCAGCGAGGCTGGCGGGTGGCGCTGCTAGAAAAAGGGCCGCTGCGGGGACGCG